>JBEAVX010000111.1:0-10513 GCA_041160755.1 Pseudomonadota bacterium | reverse complement strand
GACTGGTCCGAGGAGAACGTCTACGGCACCGACCCCAGCCTCGCCGACACCGACGGCGACGGACTCAACGACGGCGACGAGCTCCTCGATCTGGGCACCGACCCGCTCGATGAGGACAGCGACGACGACGGCCTCAGCGACGGCGACGAGATCGACGCCACCACCGACCCGCTCAACCCCGACTCCGACGCCGATGGCCTCAGCGACGGCGACGAGCTCAACACCCACCAGACCGACCCGCTGGCCCCAGACTCCGACGCCGACGGCCTCAGCGACGGCGACGAGGTCAACACCCACCAGACCGACCCGCTGGCCCCAGACTCCGACGCCGATGGCCTCAACGACGGCGACGAGCTCAGCGTGCACCAGACCGACCCCAACGACGCCGACACCGACGACGGCGGCGTCGACGACGGCGAGGAGCTCCAGAACGGCACGGATCCCCTCGACCCCAGCGACGATGTGCCCGACGACGAGCTCCCCATCGGCGAGCACAAGGGCGGCGGCGGGCTCTCCTGCGCGACCGGGCCTCAGGCGCCCGCGTTTGGCCTCGCCGCGCTCATCGCCCTGGCCCTGCGCCGCCGCCGCGACAAATGACCGGCCTGGGCGAGGCGCCTCACCACCGCGCCTCGCCCAGCCGCACCATGTACTGATCACAGCGCACGCCCAGGGGCAGGTTCACCTTGGACTCGGCGAGGCCCAGGGGCGGGATGCGGCCCAAGGGCGCGCTGAACCGCTCCTCCCCACACTCGACGAGCACTTCGGCGCCACGAATGGGGCGGTTCACGAGGCTCTGCGCCGTGATGTCTACGGTCACCCGGCCGTCGCTCCAGATCTTCGCCATGCCCTCGATGGTGAGCCACTTGGAGATGTCGAGCTGGCGGTCGGGGTCGCCGGTGCGGGGCTTGAGGGTGAGCTCGTGCAGGTCCGGGTCTACAGTGACCGTGAACTGGCCGGAGACGTTGAGGCCCAGCAGACCGGCGCTGTCTTCGCTGGCGCACTCCTCACACACGGCGATGGTGACGCCCTCCACGGCGTAGCCGCCGAGCCACACCCGGTCGATGAGCATCACCTGGGCCCGGCGCTCGCCGTTCGCCGTCTGGAGCACGACCTCCGGCGCGCCGCGCGGCACGCTGAGGCCCAAGACACGCTCCAAGGTCTCGCGGTCCAAGGTGGTGAAGGTCGCGCCGGTGTCGAACATGAGCGTGAGGTCCTGGGCCTTGTCGCCCTGCTCAAAGCCCACGGGGATGCGCAGGCTGCGGCCCTCGCCCTCATACGGCAAAGAGATCTCGTCCTCGTCCGAGATCTCCCGCACCCGCGCCGGGGCGGCGACGGGCTTGGGCTCGACGATGACCGGCTCGGCGTAAGACGGCGGCGTGCCGGAGATCGCTGACGGCCCATCCCCCAGCCAGAGCCCGAAGGACTCCGCCTTGGCCGCCACGGACATCGCCGTCTCCGCGCCCCACGGCGCGGCGAAGAAGCCCGCGCCCGCGCCCATCGCCCGGCTGCGCTCGCCGGGGAAGTAGATCGGCAGGCCCAGCACGAGGAGCAGGGGCCACACCACACCTCCGCCGAGCTGGGCGCGTAGGCTGCCGCCGAACATCGCGCCGAGGCCGATCGACGGCAGCACGGCGACACACAAGGCCGAGAGCGTCAACGGCAGGACCGGCGCCTCCCGCGAGAGCCCGAGGCCGATGAGCGACCCAAAGCCCATCGCCGTGAGCGTGATGTGCAGCGGGAGCGCGGCGATGAGCAACGCGGCGTTCGACATGCGGGCGCTCCTTTGGGGCTTGTAGGATCCGGCGGACAAGACAGGTTACGCTCGGTTCTGGTAGTTTATCTTCCGGTCACCCCCCATGACCGAGCCCGACGCCGCTTCTCCCCCACAAGGGTGGCCGCGCCTGGGCGAACGCACCCCCCTCGCCGCCGCCCCTGACCGGGGCGACCTCGGAGCGCCGTCTTGCCCGCCGTCACCTGGTTCTGCGTCGACATTGAGTGCTCGGGGCCCGTCCCAGGGCTCTACGACATGGTGTCCTTGGGCGCCGTGGTGGTCAACGACGCGGACGACGGCGCCTTGAGCCTGGGCGAGTCGTTCTACATCGAGCTGCGCCCCGAGGCCGGGATGGACCCGGACGCCATGGCGGTCAACGGCCTCGACTACGCGCTCCTGCTCCGCGAGGGGGTGCCCCGGGGCGAGGCGATCCGCCAGCTCGCGGGGTGGGTGAAGGCCCAGACCCGCCCCGGCACCAAGCCGGTCTTCGTGGGCCACAACGCGCCTTTTGACTGGAGCTTCGTCGCCTGGTGTTACGCCGCCGAGGGCCTGCCGAACCCCTTCGGCTACAAAGCCTTCGACACCAAGGCGTTCTCCGCCGGGGTGCTCGGTTTACACTGGCTGGACACCAACAAAGAGAACCTCTCCGTGGCGCTGGGCCTGCCTGACGAGGACCACGGCAAAAAGCACCGCGCGGACTACGATGCGTGGTATCAAGCTCTGATCCTCAAGGGGCTGCTTGAGCGGCAGCGCGCCCCTCGGTCCTCCTCCCCGACGGAGTAGCCTTGCAAGAACGCGACGCGCACTACCTGCACGAGCGAAAGGGCCTCTCGGCGGTCTTGTCACCCGCTTTGGAGCGCCCCCGCGCCTTGTCTTGGATCGGCACCCAAGAGCGCCTGCTCGTGGCGACGGAGGAGGGCGAGCTCATCGAGGTGGACGTCGTCTTCGGCTCTCGCACCTTGCCCCACACCGTCGAGGACCCCGCCGAGATGAGCTGCTCCCCCGACGGCCAGAAGGTCGTCGTCGTCGAGCGCGCCAAGAACATCAGCCTGCGCCGCACCTCGGATGGTCAAAAGATCGCCGAGCTGCACTTTCCGCTCTTGTCCGACATCACGATCACCTGGTTCAAGCGCGGCGAGGGCTGGGGCGTGGCCGTGGCCGGGGACGACCTCGAAGGCCGCAAGGTCGTGCTCCTCCCCGACGACTTCTCCAAACACAAGGTCGCGAAGATCCCGCCCCGCGCCGCCATCGGCGTAGACGCCTTGGGCGCCTTGCAGTATGGCCGGGTCACCCAAGCGGGCGTGTCGATCGTGTCCTTCGGCAAACCTCTGGCCGTGGGCGCCCCCAGCCGTCACCGCCTGCGGTTCGGCGGCGGCGGCCTGCTCATGGGCATGGCTGAAGGGGGCGTCACCTTGTGGCCCAGCGTCGATCGCCCGCCGCGCACGATCATCGCCTACGACGTCTCCGCCGCCACCCTCGACACGAAGGGTGAGCAGGTCGCCGTCGGCACCCGCACCGGGGACGTCTCGCTCTCCAGCGCGAGCACCGGGGCCTTGGAGCGCGCGCGGCCCGGCAAGGTCGGCGGTCACAGCTCCGCCGTTCGGGCGATGGCCTTCTCGGCCCGGGGCCGGTGGCTGGCCACGGCGGCGGACGAGCTGCGGGTGTGGACCTTCTGAGCCGGGCCGCCTCGCCTCAGCCCAACAGCCGCCACAGGCCCCAGATCACCAAGGCCGGGGGCGCGGCGTAGGCGACGAGCCAGATCATCCCCACGGCGGCGGCGATGGCCGACCAGCCCACGAAGGCCAGTCGCTCCTCCGACGTGGCCGGGCCCTGGCGCTCATCGGCGCCGACCTTCTGGCGCAGCTCGCCCACCCGCAAGGTGAGGAGCTGGCTGTAGTCCTGGTCATAGAGGCGCCGCGAGCGACGGCCACGCACGAAGGCGTGAAAGGTGTCGATGGGCATCAACAACAGGCCGGTGAACATGCCCGCGAGGTTGATGAACCAGGCCGCGTGGGCGTCGCCGCAGCCCGAGCCGATCTCCCAGGCCGAGATCTCAAACTCGCCGCGCCAGTGCGTCGAGGGGTAGCCCGTCGCGATGTGGTTGAGGTCGTGGTACCGCACGGCGTACACCCGGGCCGAGGTGTTGGGCAGCCAGAAGGGGATCGGGCCGAGCATAAACTTGACCCAGTTGTCGCCATAGCCGCCGTCGGGGGCGAAGCCAGACTCTTGGAAGTAGCGGTTGAGCGCGTCAGGAACGGGCAGGTCGTCAGAGAGCGCGGTCGTCATGGTGCGGCTCCTTGTTGGGTGGACAGCTCGATCGGGGAAGGGGTCGGGAGGAGCACGCCGAGGAGCTGGTGCTCCAAGGCGAGGCGAAGCTGGGCCTCGGCGGCGGGGAGGCTGGGCAGGAGGCCGTTGAGCCACGACGCCAAGGCCATGAAGTAGGCGGCGAAGGCGTTCAGGGCGGCGACGAAGGGCACAAGCTCCGCGCGGGCGAGGCCCTGGGCCTGGGCGGACTCAAACAGCCCGGCGACCCGGCCCAGAAACGGCCGGTTGAGCCGCTCCATGCGCTCGGCGGCGGGGCCCTCCAGAAAGAGCACCCCCCGCACCACCGACCGGGCGAGGCGCGTGTCTTGGGCGTAGAACCGCATAAACGACGAGAAGATGTGCGTCAGCGCGTCGAGGAGGCTCACCCCAGGGGGCAAGGTGGCGAAGGCCGACTCCACGACGGCGCCGAGGCGGTCGGCGAAGAGCATCGCCAAGAGATCCTGCTTGTCGTTGGCGTAGACGAACACCGTGCCTTGGGCCACCCCGGCGCGCTGGGCGATCTCCCGCACCGTGGTGTCGTCGTAGCCACGCTCGACGAACAGCGACCAGGCGGCCGCCAGGATCCTCGCCTCTTTGTCGGCCTTGTTCTGGGCGCGGAGACCGCTCATCGGGGAGACCTCGGGGCTCTTTTTGAGCGCGCTCAAGATTGAGCATGTTCATTTTTGAGCGTGCTCATTTATTGCCCTGCGCCGTGGCGAACGTCAAGGCCCCTCCACGCTGAAGATCCACGTTCTTGGGTGAGATAGAGTGACCGCCTGGAGGTGCCGTGACCGACTTCATCACGCCGTCGAGCTTCGCTGAAGGGGGCCCCCTGCTCCCCGAGGACGCCTTGGGCCACGAGGCCTTCGCCCGCACGCTCCTGCGCCATGTGCGCCAGGCCCCCGTCGGCACGGTGATCGCGCTCCAAGGAAGCTGGGGCCTCGGCAAGACCTCCGCCTTGGCCCGGGTCGCGAAGCTCACCCACCAAGAGGAGCTGCCGGGCTACGCCGCCGGCGCCTTGTGGATCAACCCCTGGCAGTACGGCACCGCCGACCTGCTCACGCCGCTGGTCTTGGCCCTCGTCGAGCGGGGGGTGCGCGCCGTCGAGGGCAAACGCCGGGATCGGGGCGCCTTAGAGCGCGCCGCCGGGAGCCTCGCCTTGGCCGGCCTGAGCTTCGGCGCCAAGGCCGCGAGCCTGAGCCTGCCCGGCGGCGTCTTGTGGGAGAAGGGCGGCGAGGAGCTGCGGAAGGTGGCGCAGAGCTGGCTTGAGCCCAAGAGCCCCAACGGCCCGCCCGTGGACCCCGTCGCCCAGATGGCCTCGTCGTTCCGCGAGCTCGTCGAGGCCGCCTTAGACGCCGATCAGCAGGCCGTCGGCGGGCGCCTGCTCATCTGCATCGACGACCTCGACCGCTGCTTGCCGCCGCGTCAGGTCGCGCTCCTGGAGGCCCTCAACTTCTTGACCTCGGCGGGCGCCCCGGCGAGCTTCCTCGTCGCGCTGGACCCCACCCTCGCCCGCCAGGCCGTGCGCGCCCACTACAAGACCGACGACTTCGACCCCGATCGATACCTCGACAAGATGTTCCACCTGCGCGTGAACCTGCCCGGCGTGGGCCCGGATCAGCTCCGCGCCTTGCTCTCGTCCCGGCTGCGCGAGGGCGTCACCGACGACGACGGCGAGCGCAGCCTGCGGGTTCGCCTCGTGGACCGTTTTGGGGAGCACGCCGGTCGCCTGGACGAGCTCGGCACCCAAGCCCTCACCGTGAGCGATCTGCGAAACCCCCGTCTCGTGGACCGGGCCTTACGAAAGCTCCGGGTGCTCGTCGGCAGCCCCATCGTCGGCCCCGCGCGGAAGTTCGGCGTCGATGAGGCGCGTTTGCTCCTGTGGTGGCTCGCGGTCACCGAGCGCTGGCCCAACCTGCGCACGGCTCTGCAAGAGGCGGGCGACGACCCCAAAGAGGTCACCCGCCGCTACGAGCAGATCGACGGGCGCTGCCGGGGCCAGTCCGCCCAGAGCCGCCTGCCCGCTTCGGTCGAGCGCCTGCCGACGCCCGACGTGTCCCCAGAGCTCGCTGAGGCCCTGGGCGCGGTGCGGCTGAACCCCAAAGACGCCGCGCTGATCCTGCTCCAGCACGACCGCGCGCTCATCGCCGCGGGGCTGTAGGCGCGCTCAGCCCAGCTCGACCTGCACGTTCGTGACCAAGGCCCGCAAGGCGCCCAAGGTCGTCTGCGTGTCCGGGGAGCGCACGATCGCCCAGCCTTCGCCCTCGTAGCCGTCGCTCTTGAGCTGGCCGACCCGGGGGAGCTGGTGCTCCACCACCCACGCGCCGGCCTGGGCCTGGGCCGCCTCGACGCCGTGCACCGCGCGCACGGTCTGCCCACGGCCTTGGCCTCTGAAGAAACACACGCCCACCGACGCCACCCGCTCGGGCATCTCGAAGCGCTCAAAGGTCATCAGCTCGGCCCACTTCGCCCACATGTCGACGCCGTGGGCGAGGCCCATGAGCGGCATGAGGTGAACGCCCGGCGGCCGCGCGCCGACCTCACTCACGACGGCCCGGCCCGAGGCGAGGTGGAACCACTCCATGTGCGAGAGCCCGGTGTGAATGCCCAAGGCCTTGAGCGCGGCGTGGTTGATGGCCTGGAACGCCTGGGCGTGGGGCGGCAAGGTCTCCCGGGGCAGCAGCACGCAGTACTGCATCCAGGGGTTCTCCAGCACCTCCAGGGGCCCCGGCAGGTAGTAGCTGGAGCTTGACCACACCGGCACACCCTTCACCGAGACGGTCTCGAAGGTGTGCTCGTCGCCCCGGATGAACTCTTCAGCCTGGGCGGGGTTCGACGGCGAGACGTGCAGGCCCTCCAGAGCCTCCATCAAGCTCTCGTCGTCAAAGACCCGCATCGTCGCTTTGCTGCCCATGCCCGCCGGGGGCTTCACGACGATGGGATAGCCCACCTGGGCGATGAACCGCCGGGCGTCCTCTGCCCCTTTGAGCAAGGCCTGACGCGCGACGGGCAGCCCGGCGGCGCGCAGCACCTCCTTCATGCGGTTCTTCTCGCGGAAGTTGAGCGCCACGGCCTCGCCCATGCCCTCCACACCCAGACGATCCCGGGCGGCGCCCAAGGGCACCTGCATCTGCTCCAAGAAGCCGATGAGGCGGTCCACCCGGCCGAGCTTACGCTGGAAGTAGCGCCCGGCCTCGACGAGCTGGTCGGGGTCGAGGCTGTCGCGCACCTGGTAGTGCCCGACGATGCGCTCCCGCACGGCCCCGGGCACCCGCTCCAAGGAGTCGTGGCTGATGAGCGCCACCTGGGTTCCGGGGAGGTTGAGGAAGCTCAACAACGCCCGGTGGGTGTTGCCGGTGAAGTAGGGCGCGACAAAGACGACGTTCATTTGGATGGGCCTCGCCGCCGCCCCTTAGCGGCTCACACGCCGCCGGTCCAGGGTGCGCGTGAGCCGGTTAAACCTCCGCCGTCCCCCTCGCCTGCCCACCGCTGAGGTCCCCCATGAGCTTCCCCCGCGTCCGGATGCGCCGCACCCGCCGTGATGACTGGTCCCGCCGCCTCGTCCGTGAGCACCAGCTCACCGTGAACGACCTCATCTGGCCCACCTTCGTCATCGAGGGCGTCGGCGTGAGCGAGCCCGTCGGATCGATGCCCGGCGTGAGCCGCCTGAGCATCGACCTCTTGGTGGAGGCCTGCCGCGAGGCCGAGGCCCTGGGCATCCCCGCCGTGGCGATCTTCCCGGTGATTGACCCCTCCCTCAAGACCCCAGACGGCGAGCTGGCCGCGAACCCCGAGAACCTCATCTGCCGCGCCGTTCGCGCCGTGAAGGCCGCCTGCCCCAACCTCGGCGTCATCTGCGACGTGGCGCTCGACCCCTTCACCACCCACGGTCAAGATGGTCTGGTGCGTGAGGGCTACGTCGTCAACGACGCCACGATCCAGGCCCTCATCCAGCAGGCGCTGGTGCAGGTCGAGGCCGGCTGCGACGTGATCGCGCCCTCGGACATGATGGACGGCCGCATCGGCGCGCTCCGTGACGCGCTTGAGGCCCACGGCCATGTGAACGTGCGCATCTTGTCTTACGCCGCGAAGTACGCCAGCGCCTTCTACGGCCCCTTCCGCGACGCCGTGGGCAGCAAGAAGAACCTCGGCGGCGGCGACAAACGCACCTACCAGATGGACCCGGCGAACGGCGACGAGGCCCTGCGGGAGATCGCCCTCGATCTGGACGAGGGCGCCGACATGGTCATGGTGAAGCCCGGGATGCCTTACCTCGACGTCGTGGCCCGGGTGAAGGACCGCTTCGGCGTGCCCACCTTCGCTTACCAGGTGAGCGGCGAGTACGCGATGTTGCACGCCGCGTCCCAGCTCGGCTGGCTCTCCTTGGAGCAGGTCGCCATGGAGAGCCTGTTGGCGTTTAAGCGCGCCGGGGCCGACGCGGTGTTGACCTACTTCGCCAAAGACGCCGCCCGCTGGTTGGGCCGCTGAGGCGCCCAGCCCTCCACAACCTGGTCCTTCTCTGCCATCATGCCCGCCGAGGTGCCTGTGCGTAACGTCGTCTTCGTCGCCCCGTTCCCGATGCCCGCCACCCTTCGTTTCGCCGCAGGCATCCGCTCGCTCAAGGACGTGCGCCTGATCGGCCTGTTCCAGCAGCCCCCCGCCGAGATGTCGGGCTGGGACTGGCTGCACATCGTGCCCGACGCCCTCGATCCCGACGTGTTGACCCACGCGCTCCAGGCCCTCACCCAGAAGTTCGGCAAGATTCACCACGTCGCGGGCATCTTGGAGAACATTCAGGAGCCCCTCGCCATCGCCCGGCAGCGCCTGGGCATCGAGGGCACCGATCTTCAGACGGCGATCCGCTTCCGCGACAAAGGCGTGATGAAGGACCACCTCCGCGCCCACGGCGTGCCCTGCGCGCGCCACGCCCGGCTGCGCAACGAACAAGACGCCTGGGACTTTGTGCGCCAGGTCGGCTTCCCCATCGTCATCAAGCCACCTTCGGGCGCGGGCGCCAAGGCCACCTGGCGGGTGCGGGACGCTGACGAGCTTCGCGGCGCGCTCTCGTCCTTACGCCCGAGCCCCCACAACGAGATCCTCGCTGAAGAGTTCCTCCGGGGCCGCGAGTTCAGCTTCGAGACGATCACGCTCAACAACCGCCCCGTGTTCACGAGCATCTCCCGCTACCTGCCGACGCCCCTGGAGGTCTTGGAGAACCCCTGGATTCAGTGGGTGTGTCTGCTCCCGCGTGATGTGAGCGGCCCCGAGTACCGCGACGCCCACGCCTTGGGCCAGCGGGTCATCGACGTGATGCGCCCGGGCTTCGCCGTCACCCACATGGAGTGGTTCCGCCGCGAGGACGGCAGCCTCGCCGTGGGTGAGATCGCCATGCGCCCGCCCGGCGCGAGCATCAGCGCCATGACCGGCCTCGTTCACGACGTCGACTTCCACCGCGCCTGGGCCCGCTGCGCCATCGACCACCAGTTCGACGGCCCCTGGGAGCGCAAGTTCTCCGCCGGGGTCGCCTTCTTGCGTGGCCAAGGCCGAGGCCGCGTCGCCGCCGTTCGGGGGGTCGATGAGGCCCAGCGCCTCATGGGGGAGCACGTCGTCGAGGCCAAGCTGCCCGTCGTCGGCGCGCCGAAGGCCGATGGGTACGAGGGCGATGGGTACGTCGTCGTGCGGCACCCGGACACGGAAGTCGTCGAGCGGGCCCTGGAGACGCTGATCCAGACGGTGCAGGTCGTGTACGCCTGAGCGGAGGTCGAGCGGGGCTTGTGATCGGCCTTTCTCTCCACGGAGGGCCGATCTCACCCCTTGAGATCGCGGCTTCTCTCCCCAGATCGCGTTTACACCCCTTGTGATCGGGGTGTTCTCTCCACCGAGCCCTGTCCCGAGCCTCGTGCGCTCGATTCTCTGCGGTGAGTCCGCTTCACAAGCCTTGTGAGCGGTCGTTCTCTCCACAACGCCCCGATCTCACCGCTTGTGATCGCAACTTCTCTCCCCAGATCGCCTTCACAAGCCTTGTGATCGGGGTGTTCTCTGCGCCGGGCCCGCTCACACCCCTTGTGAACGGGAGTCTCCGCGAGAACTCGCCTTCACAGGCCCTGTGATCGGGCCGTTCTCTCCCCAGATCGTGCTCACAAGGGGTGTGATCACGAGTTTCTCTCCACAAGTCGCCTTCACACCCCCTGTGTTCGGCATGTTCTCTCCACAACGCGCCTTTACAGGCCCTATGATCGGGAGTCTCCGCGAGAACTCGCCTTCACAAGCCTCGTGATCGCGGTGTTCTCTCCACGGAGCCCCTTCACGAGCCTCGTGCGCCAGATTCTCTGCCGCGCGTCGTGTCCTCCAGCCTCGTGCGCGGTCCCTCTCTCCCCCCAACCCCCCGAGCGCCTGATGCGCGTCTGCGTTCTGGTCTCCGCCGCGTCGGCGGAGGAC
>JBEAVX010000083.1:0-4719 GCA_041160755.1 Pseudomonadota bacterium | reverse complement strand
CCGATGACCTCCCCTTTGCCGACGAGCTGGCCGGGCTCGACCAAGGCGCCGTCTTGTTGCAGGTGCCAGTAGTGGCTGCGGGTGCCGTCGCCGTGATCGAGGATGATGTAGTTCGCCTGATCGGCGCAGGACTCCTCCGCGCAGCCAGTGTTGGAGTCTTCCCGCGCGGCGAGCACCCGCCCGGCGCGCATCGCCGCGACCTCGCTGCCTTCAGGCATGTTGACATCGACGGCGTACACGTCGGCGCCGCTGTGCGAGAAGTAGCCGTGGTTGCCCTGGGAGACGTCGTAGGCCGCACCCTCGGGGAAGGGCAGGCCCGCGCTCTGCGTCGTGAGCGCCCAACATTGCCCGCCGCGCGCCACGGTGCCCGGGCCGCAGGGGTCGCCCTCGGGCCAGCACAGGCCGTCGATCTCGACGGTGCCCTCACCACACTGCACCGTCGGCGCGCACTCCCGCCCGACATCCACGGTGCCCTCGCCGCAGCGCCCGCGCTCCCCGCAGGCGGAGAGCCCAGCGCCGACGACGCACCACAGCCCAACGCGCCAGCTCGACATACCGATGAACCTCTGAGGATGGCCCACGGCGAGCGGCCACGGGCGCGGCGTTGACGATCATACTTGCAAGCAGACCCCGCGCGGGCGTTAACTTCGTCGGGCCAACCAACGCCCCGGAGCCCCTGTGAACGTCGTCTTCCTCTCCCCGTCGTACCCCCCCGAGATGCGCGAGTACACCCGCGGGCTCGCCGAGGTGGGCGCCAACGTGCTCGGCGTCGGCGACGGGCCGCCGGATCCCCGCATCCGCCCCTACCTCGCCGATTACCTCCAGGTGCCGCGCATCCTCGACGAAGAGGACGTGATCCGCCGGGTGACGGCCTGGCTGCGCGGGCGCTCCGTGGACCGCATCGAGGGCATCTGGGAGGTGCTGACCTTGCTCGCGGCGCGCCTGCGGGAGCGCCTCGGCGTCCCCGGCATGAGCGTGAGCACGGTCATGGGGTTTCGTGACAAGCAGCTCATGAAGGAGCGGGTCGCGGCGGCGGGGCTGCGGGTGCCCATCGCCCGGCGCGTGCGCACGGCGTCGGAGACCTGGGCCGCCGCTGAAGAGATCGGCTTCCCGCTCATCCTCAAGCCCATCGCCGGGGCGGGCAGCGCGGACACCTACCGCATCGAGTCCAAGGCCGAGCTGGAGAAGATCCTCCCCCGCATGAGCCACGTCACTGAAGCGAGCTGCGAAGAGTTCGTCGACGGCGAAGAGTTCACCTTCGACACGGTCTGCGTCGAGGGCCAACCGCGCTTCGTGAACGTCGCCCAGTACCTCCCGCGCCCCTTGGTGGCCCGCACTGAAGAGTGGATCAGCCCGGTCATCGTCACCGTGCGGGATCTCAAGCAGCCCAAGCTCCAGAAGGGCATTGAGCTCGGCATGGGCGTGCTTCAGGCGCTGAACATGGGCACGGGCTTCACACACATGGAGTGGTACCTCAAGTCCAACGGCGAGGTCGTCTTCGGCGAGATCGGCTGCCGCCCCGGCGGCGCGCACCTCGTCGATCAGATGAACTACACCTGCGACGTGGACCTCTTCCGCGAGTGGGCCCGGGCCGTGTGCTGGCGCAGCTTTGAGGGCCGCACCGAGCGCCGCTACAACGTGGCGATCCTCTTCAAGCGCGCCTTGGGCCAAGGCCGCATCACCCGCGTAGACGGCCTGCAAGAGTTCTTGGCCCGCTCACACCCCTGGATCTGCACCGAGCAGCTCTTGCCTGTAGGCACCCACCGCCGCGACTGGAAGCAGACCTTGCTCAGCGACGGCTTCATCATCCTGCGGCACCCCGACTGGGACCGCACGGTGCAGCTCGCCTTCGACGGCGCGAAGAACGTCACGATGATCGCCGGGGGCTGATGGCGCCCTGGCGATCACGCGCCGCTCAGCGTGGGGGCCGCTCGCCGGAGAGCAGCTCCCCAGCCCGACGCAGCCACAGGCCCGCCCGACGCACGGGGCTGTGGTTCGTGAGGTGGCGGCGCACGGCGCTGCGCACCTGGGCGCGGAGCACCTCGGAGAGCTTGCCCTCGAGCTCGGCGCGCACGCTCTGGGCGGCGTCGATGCGGGCCTCCTCGATCTGCTCCAAGAAGCTGATCATGCCGAAGCAGAAGCTAGACTGGTGGTCTAGGGTGCGCCGCTGGTGCTCGACGAGCACGGCCAGATCATCCCAGGTGGGGGCGATCCCCGCCGCGCGCCGGGCCTCAAACCAGGCCTGCAGCTCGGCCTCCCGGGCGGCGTGGGCGCGACCTTCCTCCATGAGCCAGTTGATCATCGCGGCGTGATCCATGACCTCTCTCCCTTCTCTCGCGCCGCCGGGGCTGACCGGCGCGCACCGAGCCCTTTAGCCCATGAGCCGCCGAGCGTCGCGCGACTCGCGGCGAACCCCGGCCCCGCAATGTTAAAGGGCTCATCCCCCACCTCCGATGGGTTCGCCTCAAAGGCCGCCATGGCCGCCAGGAGGTTCATGTCTCCCCTCCCCCGTCTCCTGCTCTTGGGCCTGCTCACCCTCGTGGCCTGCAAAGGGGACGCGGAGCCGCCCGAGGAGACCGACGCCCCGGCGGACGACTCCACCACGGACAGGGATGAAGACGGCGACGGCGTCCCGGCCTCGGCCGACTGCGACGACGACGACCCGTCGAGCTTCCCCGGCGCCGCCGAGGCCTGCGACGGCCGCGACAACAACTGCGACGGCGCCACCGACGAGGGCCTCACCGTCACGGCTTACCCCGACGACGACGACGACGGCTATGGCGACGAGGCGGGCGCGGTGGAGGTCTGCGCGCTCAGCGAGGGCCTCGTGTCCCAGGCCGGAGACTGCGACGACAGCGACCCCCGCTATTTCCCCGGCGCCGAGGAGTCCGACTGCGACGACCCGAACGACTACAACTGCGACGGCTCCGTAGGCCGGGCCGACCAAGACGGCGACGGCCGCTCGGCCTGTGAGGACTGCGACGACAACAACACGACCGTCTTCCCCGGCGCGACGGAGACCTGCGACAGCCTGGACAACAACTGCGACGGCGCCATCGACGAGGGCCTCACCGTCACCGTCTACCCCGACCTCGACGGCGACGGGTACGGCGACGGGGGCGCGCCGCTCCTCACCTGCAGCCCCCCCGAGGGCACCACGCTGGACGCGAGCGACTGCGACGACGGCGACGCCCAGGTGAACCCTGTCGCATCGGAGACATGCGACAGCCTCGACAACAACTGCGACAGCCTCATCGACGACGCGGACCCAAACCTCGATCTGTCCACGGCCACCACCTCCTACGCTGACGGCGACAAGGACGGCTTCGGCGACCCCAGCACCGCCACCAAGACCTGCCTTGTCGCATCGGGGCGTGTGACACGGGGAGACGACTGCGACGACGGTGACGCGGCGTTGAACCCCAGCGCCACGGAGACATGCGACAGCGGCGTCGACAACGACTGCGACGGCCTCACCGACGATGACGACCCCAGCCTCAGCGCCGCGAGCGCCTCAACCTGGTACGCCGACAACGACGGCGACGGCGCCGGAGACGCGACCTCCCGAAAGACGGCCTGTCTTCAGCCCAGCGGCTTCGTGAGCGGCGCGACAGACTGCGACGACGGTGACAAGGCCGTGTACCCCGGCGCCAGCGAGGTCTGCGACGGCTTGGACAACGACTGCGACAGTCGCATCGACGACGACGACCCAGGGCGCCTGCTGTCCTCGGCGAGCGACTGGTACGACGACCTCGACGCCGACGGCTACGGGGACGCCACCGCCTTGACCCGCGCCTGCGACGCGCCGAGCGCCGCCGTGGCCGACGACACCGACTGCGACGACGCCGACTCCAGCATCAACCCCGGCGCCGCCGAGGACTGCGACGACCTCGACAACGACTGCGACGGCGTGACCGACCAGTTCGCCTATTTTGAGAGCGACCTCGACGGCGGCCTGCCCTCGGGCATCGTGCTCAACGGCGACGCCACCTGGATCCGCGCCGGGACCGACGGCGCCATCCGCCTCACGAGCATCGACTACTACCAGGTCGGCGCGGCGCTCTTGACCGACCTCGTGCCCGCCGATGAGCTGGTGATCTCGTTCCGCTTCATCACCGGCGGCGGCGATGGCGCCGACGGCCTCGCCTTGGGCCTGCTCGACCCCACCACCCCCGACACCGCCATCGGCGTGTACGGCGAGGGCCTCGGCCTCTACGGCCTCACCGGCTACGCCGTCGAGCTCGACACCTACACCAACTACCCCAAAGATCCCGACAACAACCACATCGCGCTCATGGACACGACCACCCTGAACGCGCTCGTGAGCAGCTCCAGCATCCCCAACCTCGACGACGGCGTCGAGCGCCTGCTGACGCTGACCAAGTCCGGTGATGACTTCACCGTCACCCTCGACGGCGCGACGGTGTTCACCTACACCCTCACCGGCTTCCCCTACAGCGAGGTGCGGTTGGCCTTCTCCGCGTCTACGGGTGGGCTGACCAACAACCACTACATCGACGATCTCACGGTGATGTGTCCTTGAGTTTTGGCATGCAACAGGGATGATGCTTTTTGTCGCGGGGCCACACACGGCGCGACGCCCGGCGGCTGGAGACCTTGGTTGCCCATCAGAACGGTATTCTTGACCGTTCTGGCCTTGGGCCGATCTCGACGGGCCTCCCGGCGGCTCCCTCGTAAGGCAACAAGCACGCTGCGTCT
>JBEAVX010000049.1:0-4781 GCA_041160755.1 Pseudomonadota bacterium | reverse complement strand
ACCTCCTGCTCTCGCCCCAGGCCACGAACGCCTTCGCCCGGGCGAACATGCTCGCCGCCGATGGCCGCTGCAAGACCTTCGACGCCGCCGCCGATGGGTATGTGCGCGGCGAGGGCTGCGGGGTGGTCGTGCTGGAGCGCGTGTCCACGGCCCAGGAGCGCGGCGACCGCATCCACGCCCTCATCCGGGGCACGGCGGTCAACCAAGATGGCCGCTCCAACGGCCTCACCGCGCCCAACGGCGTCGCCCAGCAGCGGGTGATCCGCGCGGCCCTGGCCAACGCCGGGGCGAGCCCAGACCAGGTGGTCTACGTCGAGGCCCACGGCACGGGCACGCCCTTGGGCGACCCCATCGAGCTCGGCGCCCTGCGCGCGGTGCTCGGCGAGCGCAGCACCCCCTGCGCTGTCGGCTCGGTGAAGACGAACATCGGCCACTTAGAGGCCGCCGCCGGCGTGGCGAGCTTGATCAAGGTCGTGCTCTCGCTGCAGCACGGCGAGATCCCCGGTCAGCTCCACTTCAAGCGCCTGAACCCGGCGATTGAGCTGGGGAGTCTGGAGATCGCCGACCGCGCCCGGCCCTTCCCCGAGGGGGGCCTCGCCGGGGTGAGCAGCTTCGGCTTTGGCGGCACGAACGCCCACGCCATCGTCTCCGCCGCGCCGCCCGTGGCCGCCGAGCCCGCCGCGACGGGCCGCCCGATGCGCCTGCTCACGCTCTCCGCCCGGTCGCCGGAGCTGCTCCAGCGCCTCGCCACCGCCGTCGCCGCCCGCCTTCGCGCCGAGCCCGACGCCGTCGCCGACCTCTGCGCCTCCCTCAACGTCGGCCGCGCTCGGCACGGCCACCGCCTCGCGGTGTTGGGCAAAGACGCCGGCGAGCTCGCGGAGCGTCTCGACGACCTCCAGCGCCGCAGCCCCCGCCTCTTGCGCGGCGAGGCCCCGCCCCAAGCGCCCAAGGTCGCCTTCGTCTTCACCGGCCAGGGCGCGCAGTATGTCGGCATGGGCCGTGGCCTCTACGCCGCTGAGCCCGTGTTCCGCGACATGATCGACCGCTGCGACGCGCTGTTGGGCAAGCTCCCCGGCGGCACCCTGCGCGGCCTGTTGTTCCCCGAGGTCGAGGACGCCGAGGCCAGCGCCCGGCTCAACCTCACCACGGTCACCCAGCCCGCGCTGTTCAGCCTCCAGGTGGCCTTGGCGGCGCTGTGGCGGTCCTGGGGTGTGCGTCCTGACGTGGTGACCGGGCACAGCGTCGGGGCCTACGCCGCCGCCGTCGTGGCCGGGGTGCTGAGCATCGAGGACGGCCTGCGCCTCGTCGCCGCCCGGGGTCGGCTGATGGGCGCCTTGCCCGAGGGGGGCGCGATGGCCGCCGTGCGCGGCGGAGAGGCCGAGGTGAGCGCGGCCTTGGCGCGCGCCGGCAGCACCATCGAGATCGCCGCGCTGAACGGCCCAGAAGAGACGGTGATCTCCGGCGCACGCGGCGCTCTGCAGCAGGCCATCGCCGCGCTGAAGGCCGAGGGCCTCCGGGCGACGGAGCTCTCGGTGAGCCACGCCTTCCACTCCGCGCTCATGGACTCGATGCTCCTGGAGTTCACCCAGGTCGTCTCCGGGCTCAAGTTTATGGAGCCCGAGGCCGTGTTTGTGTCGGATCACAGCGGCGAGGCCCTGGGCTTGGACCGCCTCAAAGATCCGCTCTACTGGCGAGAGCACCTGCGGCGCGCGGTGCGGTTCACCTCGGCCTTGGAGACCCTCGGCGGCTTAGAGCCCCAGCTCGTCATCGAGATCGGCCCCCAGCCTGTGCTCTTGGGCATGGGCAAACGTGCCCTGCCTGATCTTGACGCCGCGTGGCTGCCGTCGCTGCGGAAGGGCCGCGACGACGGTGAGACCTTGCTCCTCGCCGTCGCCGAGGCCAGCGTCCGGGGCGTCGTCGTGGACTGGGCGGCGTTTGAGGGCGGTCGCCCCTGGCGCCGTCTCGACGCGCCCACCAGCCCGTACAACAAGCGGCGCATGTGGGTAGAGGAGGCTCCGCGCGGGGAGCGGGTCAGCGCGCTGCAGACCGTGTGGCGCGCTGTGGAGCGTGGCGCGGGGGATCTCAGCGGCGACTGGATCGTGCTGGGTGATTCCGCGCTCATCGCCGAGGCGTTGGCCCAGGCGGGCGGCCAGATCGTCACGGAGCAGACCTTGGCCTGCCGTGGTGTGATTCACCTTCGCGCGCTGGGCGGCGGTGACGCCGAGGGCCTGCTCCGCGAGCTCGTGTCCGATGTTCAGGCGCTCCTCGCCCGTCCGGCCTTGCCGCTGTTTGTGGTGACCCGGCTCGCCCAGGCCGTCGAGCCGACAGACCTCGTCTCTCCCGATCAGACGGCGCTGTGGGGCCTCCTGCGGGGCTTGGCCTCGGAGCACCCCGAGCGCCTGGGCGGCCTGATCGACCTCGACGCCGACGCGGATCCGGCCTTGGCGCTGGCCGAGCTGGCGACCGCCGACGGTGAGCAGGTCGCCTGGCGCGGCGGCCGACGCCACGTCGCCCGGCTTCGTGAGGAGCGGCTGAACGCCAACCCCGCGAAGATCGATCCAGACGGCTGGATGCTCATCACCGGCGGCTTGGGCGGGCTCGGCCAACGGGTCGCCCAGTGGTTGTTCGCCCAGGGCGCGCGGCACATCGCGCTCTTGGGTCGCAGCGGGCCCACCGTCGAGGCGGTAGAGGCCATCGAGGCCCTGCGCCAAGGCGGCGCTGAGGTGAAGGTCTTCGCCGTGGACGTCGCCGATGAGGTGGCGCTCGGCGAGGTGCTGGGCCAGCTCCCCAACCTGCGCGGCGTCGTTCACGCCGCCGGGGTCGTGGACCGCCGGTCGTTTGAGGGGCTCGACGCCGAGGCGCTGGACCGCGCGCTGCGGGCGAAGGTTCAGGGCGCCCGCGCCTTGGACAACCTCACCCGCGACGCGGAGCTGGATCTGTTCTGGCTGTTCTCGTCGATCTCGGCGCTGTGGGGTGGGCAAGGCCTCGCCGCCTACGCCGCCGCCAACGCCTTCGAGGACGGCCTCGCCGCCCTCCGTGTCGCCTCCGGTCGCCCGGCGCTCAGCCTCAACTGGGGCGTGTGGGCCGAGACCGGCATGGCGAACGAGGCCGAGCTGGCCGAGCTGGCCCGTGTCGGCGTGCGTGGATTACGCCCGGCGGACGCCCTCGATCGCCTGCGGCTGTTGGGCGGCGCCCAAGGGCAGCTCGGCGTGGCGGACGTGGACTGGTCTCGCCTGCGCCCGGTGCTCGACGCCCGGCGCCCCTCGCCGCTGCTCTCGGAGCTGGGGGAGGCCGCCGCTGCCGCCGCCACCTCCGACGTCGCCGCCGGGGGCGGTGAGCTCGCCCTGAGCCTTCAAGCGGCCGCCCCCGAGCGCCGCCGTGGGCTCTTGATCGAGGCCCTTCGTGCCCAGGTGCGCGCCGTCGCCGCGATGAGCCCCGACGCCCCGGTCGCCGTTGACCAGGGCTTCTTCGAGATGGGCCTCGACTCGTTGATGGCCGTGGAGCTGCAGGGCCGCCTCGGTCTGGCCTTGGGCCGCCGGATGCCCGCGACCTTGCTCATGGATCAGCCGACGCTCAGCCGCCTCGCCGACTGGTTGATGACCGAGCTGGCGTTTGACGCCGCCGTGGTCACTGTGCAGAGCGTGGGCCGCTCGGATGAGCCCATCGCCATCGTCGGCATGGCCTGCCGCCTGCCCGGCGCAGACTCTCCCGAGGCCCTGTGGCGCCTGCTCACTGAAGGCCAAGACGCCACCCGGGAGGTGCCCGCCGACCGCTGGGACATCGACGCCTGGCACGACCCCACGGCGGAGCGCCCGGGCTCGATGATCGCCCGTCGGGGCGGCTTCATCCAGGGCGTGGATCAGTTTGACGCCG
The DNA here is from genome assembly GCA_041160755.1 of Pseudomonadota bacterium. GTDB lineage: Bacteria > Myxococcota_A > UBA796 > UBA796 > CAJQPC01 > JADKFE01. The sequence goes on along the minus strand of JBEAVX010000049.1, from coordinate 908 downwards.
CGTTCTTCGGCATCACCGGCCGCGAGGCCAGCCGTATGGACCCCCAGCACCGCCTGCTCTTGGAGGTGAGCTGGCGCGCCTTGGAGGACGCCGGGGCGGTGCCCGAGCGGGGCGTCGGCACCCAGGCCGGCATCTTCGTGGGCATCGGCAGCAACGATTATCTCCAGCGGGTGATCGGCGGTCGTGACGCGGCGGACGTAGACGCCTGGACCGGCACAGGCAACGCCACGGCCTTCGCCGCCGGGCGCCTCGCCTACCACCTCGGGCTCCAGGGCCCCGCCGTGGCGCTCGACACCGCCTGCTCCTCGTCCCTGGTGGCGGCGCACCTCGCCTGCCAGAGCCTCCGGGCCGGGGAGTGCTCCTTGGCCTTGGCCGCCGGTGTGAACCTCATCTTGGACCCCAAGGTGAGCGTCTACCTCAGCCGCGCCCGGGCCTTGGCGCCGGACGGCCGGTGCAAGACCTTTGACGCCGCCGCCGACGGCTACGCCCGGGGCGAGGGCTGCGGTGTGGTCGTGCTCAAGCGCCTCTCCGACGCCCTGCGGGACGGCGACACCATCCACGCCGTCATCCGGGGCAGCGCGATCAACCACGACGGCCGGGCGAGCGGGCTCACCGTGCCCAACGGGCCCGCGCAGCAGGCCGTCATCCGCCAAGCGCTCCACAGCGCCGGGGTGCGGCCTGAAGAGGTCGGCTACGTCGAGGCCCACGGCACGGGCACGTCCTTAGGTGACCCCATCGAGATCGGCGCCTTGGACGCGGTCTTGGGCCGGTCTCACCCCCTCGTCGTCGGCACGGTGAAGACGAACCTTGGCCACCTTGAGGCGGCGGCGGGCATCGCCGGGCTGATCAAGGCGACGCTGTGTGTGGAGCGTGGGCTGATCCCCGCGAACCTGCACTTCCACACGATC
>JBEAVX010000021.1:0-7605 GCA_041160755.1 Pseudomonadota bacterium | reverse complement strand
GGTCGGCACACCCACCCGGGCGGCGACGCGGCCCAGCTCGGCGGTGAGGCTCTGGGCGTGGCGGAGACGATGACCCTGGAACCGCTCGTCCCACGAGCGCTGATCATCCTCCCCAAAACGGGTGTTGCCGGTGTACTTCCCGCTGAGCAGGCCCCGGCACAAGGGCTCATACGCCAGCACGCCCAGGCCCGAGGCGGCCTTGAGCAGCGGCCCCTCCAGCTCACGGCGCAGCAAGGAGTACGGCGTCTGAAGGCTCACGATCGGCGCCAGCGCCCTCGCCTCAGCCAAGGCCTCGGGGCCGTAGTTGCACAGGCCGAAGTGCCGGATCTTGCCCTGCTCTTTGAGCGTCACCAGCGCGCCGAGGGTCTCCGCCAGGGGCGTGCCGCGCTCACAGGGCCAATGCACCTGCAACAGCGGGATCGTCTCAAGGCCCAGGCGGGTGAGGCTGGCCTCGGTGTCCTCGACGATGTGGGCCGGGCTGAGGTCGCTCTCGGCGTGGCCGCGTGACCCTCGCCAGCGCACGCCGACCTTCGTGGCGACGAGCAGCTCCTTGAGGCGCGGCCCGAAGGCCCGGCGCAGGAGCGTGTCGGCGTGGCCCTCGCCGTAGAGCGGCGCGGTGTCGAACCAGTTGACGCCGAGGTCTAAGGCGGCGTGCAGCGTGGCGACGGCGTCCTCGTCGGGGCGGGGCGGCCCCCAGTATTTGCCGCCCATCGCCCACAGGCCGAGGCCGAGGGTGCTCAAGGAGAGATCGGTGCCGGGGAGTGGTCGTCGCCGCATCCCCGAGACCTATCCCGGGCGATCTTACGGATCGAGGGGGTCGTCGGCGCCGAAGAAGCCCGCGTCGTCGCGCCAGGGGGTGACGAGCCAGGCCGACACGCCCACCCGGCGTAAGGCGTCGGCGGCGGCGCGGCGGTTGTGGTGGCTCACCCGCAGGAGCTTGAGCGGGCGGGGCGAGGCCCGCAGGCGCTCGGCGGCGAGGAGCAGGCGGCAGTAGGTGGCGGAGAACTCCTCCTCGATCGCCCAGTCTTCAGGGTGCAGGCCGGGATCGGGGCTCAAGCAGCGACGGGGCGGGGAGAGGTCGTCGGCCAGCGCCTCGTCGGTGGGGTCGTCTCGCTCGGGGGTCTCAAAGAGCGCGTCTTCGAGGGTCATGGTCTCACCTCATTGGAACCAAGAATCTATCCTTTGTATCGGACAGACTCCGGCCATAAACTGTCCGGTCATCGGGTTGTCAGCGGTGTTTTTGCCCAGACAAGGGCCGCGGGGTCGATGTTCTGGAGAAGAGGATCCACGAGGTGCTTTGGATCGCTCGGAATGTTCATTCTACGATTAGACGCGATCTTGAGCCTCATCTATCAATCGTGTATTTGCCCTTGGGCGAGGCCCGCTGGAGGGCCTTGGGGCGCTGGCACGGCGGTTGCAATGAGCGGGGCACGCCTGGAGTGTGTATGTCTCGCTTCTTCTCTTCTCTCGCCCTCGCGCTCACCCTCAGCGGCGGCCTCGCCCAGGCCGAGACCCACCTCGCCGAGCAGGCCCTCGCCGGTCCGACGGTGCAGCTCTGGGTGGATGAGGACTCGGCCACGGTGCTCATCGACGGCGCGGTGAGCTTTGAGGTGCCCCTGGCCCACGGCGACGCGACCGACCCCATGGCCGTCGAGCGCCGCTACGACGACGCCTTGCTCCTCGGCGGCACCTTGATGGTGCGCCGTGGCGTGTCCGAGGGCCCGGGTGTGCTGAGCCCCGCCGAGTCCGTGGAGCTCTACGACCTCAGCGGCCGCGCCTTGCCCGCCCCGGAGCCCGCGCTCCTCGCGCTCTTGAGCGGCGTCGATGAGCAGCTCCTCGCCCCGGACGGCGCCTGGTCCGTCGCCATCGTGAGCGGCGGCCGCGCCGGGGGCTGGGCGCGGGGCCTCGTCGTCGTCACCGCCGAGGGCGCCTTGGTGCCCCTGCGCCTCGACGCCCCGACCTTGTACTGGCCCGAAGAGGCGCACTTTGAGGGCGACCGCTTCGTGCTGCCCTTGGCCGACGGCCAGACCGTGGTGGTGAGCCCCCAAGGCCAGCGGGTGACGCAGGTCGCCGCGCTCCGGTAGAATCCATCGCGGCACAAAAGGATGACGATCATGGCGCTCCGACGGGATCACTTCGGCACCACCCTGGGGCGCCTCACCCTGGGGCTCACCCTCACCCTGGCCGCGCTGGGGGCCATCGCGGGCGAAGGTGGTGAGCTGTTTGAGCCCAACACCGAGGCGGTGTCGCTCTCGGCCCCGGCCTTGCCCGCGAAGGGACCCGGCGAGACGATCCTCACCGTGCGCCGCGCCGGTCGTTACGCCGTCGAGGCGCGCTCGGTCTCCGGCGTGCTCATTCAGCTCGTCGACAAGGCCCGGGGCCCCGGCGCCTGGGCGGGTCGCCTCGGTGAGCAAGATGGCCGCCTGGACGTGTTTCTGGAGCCCGGCACCTACAAGCTGCGCACCCGGGGGCCGGACTCGGGCAAAGGGGAGGTGAGCGTCGTCGTGACGCCGTTCGTGGAGGCCAACCAGCCGGTCTCCGCGCTGAGCGAGGTCGGATACTTGGAGACGACGCTGGCCGACAAGCAGCAGCGCTCGTTCTGGATCGACCTCACCGCGAGGCAAGGAGCGGTGACCTTGGAGGCCATGGGCCCGGCGCTCTCCGAGCTGAGCGTGTGGCGCGACGGCCGCTGGCGTGTGTCCGTCCCCACCCGCTGCGCCGAGGTGAGCCCCGTCGAGGGCGCGCCGATGACCCGCTGCACGCTCCAGACGAGCCTGCCCGCCGGGCTCTACCTGCTCACGGCCTCGGGCGGCCCCCGCAAGGTCGGCGGTTCAGGCGACCCGCTCTATGTGCGCGCCGGGCTTGAGGTGCTCACCGGCTCCATCGCCAAGGACGGCGTGATCGGCCCCTTCGGGGTGGAGCGGGTGAAGGTGCGGGCCGCCCCGAACACCACCCTGCGGATCGAGCTGCCCAAGGTGGCCCCGGTGACGATCACGAGCCGCCAGGCCACCGCCGACCTGTTCACCACCTCCGGGGGAAGCTCCGCGAGCGTCACCCCCAAGAGCCGCGTCCCGGTCACCACCTTGGGCCCGATCTCTGGCGAGCAGCTCGTCACGATCACCGGCGCGCCCGGGCAGGCCTACTCCTTGGTGGGCTTCGTCAAGATCGGCGAGACCCAGGCGATCAACGGCGTCGGCCCCACGCTGATCACCACGCTTCATTCGGGAGATCCGCAGGACGCCATCGACGCGACGGGCGTGCTCACCGCCGTTGACCGCAACAACAGAGCCAGGCTTTTGGCCGCGAGCGTGGTGCCGCTGAGCAACAACGAGGGCTGGCGGCGGCGGTTCAACCTCACCGAGACGGCGACGATGCAGGTCGAGGTGAGGTCGGAGGGGGACTTTAAGCTCATCCACCGCGGCGGGGTGCCTCTGCGCGCCCGGATTGAGCCGCACCTCTTGAGCCCGCCGGATGGCTACAAGCAGCCGCCTTTGCGGGAGGTGAGCCAGCTCTCCTTTGATGACCTCGTGCCCGGCTACTACACCCTCACCTTTGAGCCCGTGGAGCCCGGGATCGTCGATCTGGAGCTGCGCCGAGACGGCTTCACCGACGCCGCCATGCGGGTCGTCGGGATTCAGGAGCCCTTGCCGTACTCCACGCCGCGCGGCGGCCTGTGGTTCGGTGAGGTCACGCTCACCCGAGACACGAAGACGACCCTGACCCGCAACCGCCAGCCCGGCGTTGACGTCGGCCTCGTGCAGCGCGCCGTGCCCATCGACCTCAGCGCGCCGCTGGGCCTGCCCCTGGCGCCGGGGCAGCGCGTCACCTTCAACGTGAGCGCCCCCGAGGCCGGAGAGGTCAGCCTCACCGACGCGGCGGGCCGGACGATGCCTCTGGGCCTCAACGACGAGGCCCTCGCCCTCAAGGTGCGGCTGCCCAAAGGCACCTCGCTGCTCACCCTGCACAACCCCGGCGCCGAGCCCGCTCAGGCCACGCTGCGCCTTGACGCCGCCTCCGCTCGCCCCTCGTTGACCCGGCCCCTCGACCCTGAAGTCCTCGCCACACGCGAGAGCCTGCCGATCCTCCCCTTCGACGCCCCCCAGCACCTCACGCTGGCCCAGCGCGAGTCCAAGTTTTTTGTGCTGGAGGTCAAAGAGGGCGGGCTCTACACCATCGAGAGCGCCGGGCTCCTGAACATGACCGGCATCCTCTCCAACCGCGCCGGAGAGGTCGTCGGCCAGGCCACGGCGAACCACGTCGGGCGCAACTTCTTGATCCAGCGGGCGCTGAGCCCTGGGCGTTACCGCGTCAGCGTCGGCCCCCAGGGCGCGAGCGCCGGGGACGTGACGATCCTGGCCCGCAAGGTGCCTGTCGAGGACGGCGGGCGGCTCGTGGAGGGGCGCCCGGCCCGGGCGGAGCTCGACGCTGGCGAGGCGCTCACGACGACGTTTCTGCTGAGCGAAGAGGCCAAGGTGAAGCTCCTCGCCCGCTCCCAAGGCCAGGTGTTGACCTGTCGCCTGGAGGACGCCGACGGCTGGCCGATCTCAAGCCCCGAGACCCGCTGCGACCTCACCGAGACCTTGCCCGCCGGGGGCTATCGCCTCGTCGTCTTGCCCCGGGACGTGCCCCTGCGCGCCCAGGTGAGCCTCACCACCCTGACCGACACCGAGAACCCCGAGGGCCACGGCCCCCACGCCCTCACCTTGCCCGGCTCGGTCACGACGACCTGGATGGAGCCCCGAGGCGACGCCGAGCGGGTCCCCGACGTGTTCACCTTCAGCCTGCCCGCCGCCGCCACCCTCAACGTCAGCGTCACCGGCGAGATGGGCGGCGTGTTGACCCGGGCCGGGGAGATCGTCGCCCGGCTGGCCCCTGGCGCGGGGCTCTCCGAGGCCCTGCCCGCCGGGGACTACCGCCTGGAGCTGCGTAACTCTCGCCGGAGTCACGGCGTCACCTACAAGGTCAGCGCCACCACTGAAGAGCTCCTGGTGGGCCAGAGCCGCCCGGTCTCCGCCTCCTCGTCGATCTGGCTCTCCTTGGGCCAGGACGGGCCCGTGGAGCTGATCTCCTCGGGGCCGAGCGACGTCGAGGGGCGGCTGTACGACGCGTCCGGGCGCCTCCTCGCCGCCGAAGATGACCGGCCTCTGGACTGGAACTTCCGCATCGCCCGCACCTTGCCCGCCGGGCGGTATCAGCTCGTGCTGCGGGAGGTCGGCCCGAGCCAAGGCCCGGTGACCGTGAGCCTCCGCGCCCCCAAAGAGCGAGAGGTCGCCGCCTTGGCCGCGCCGCTCACCCGGCCCGAGACGCCGGGTGAGGAGATCCTCGTCGTGCCGATCACCCTGGCGGACGGCGCCGAGCTCGTCCACGCCCGGGCCACCTCGGAGGAGGTCGTGGGCCTCGCCTTGGAGGCCAAGGTCGGCGGCGCCTGGCGGCTGGTCGATCAGGGCATGGGCCAAGAGGTGTCGCTCAGCGCGCGGGTCGGCGCGCCTGCCGAGGCCTGGCGGCTGCGGCTGTGGAGCTTGGACGGGGAGGGCGGCCCGGCGATCCTGCGGGTCGAGGCGCCTCGGGTGGATCGCCAGCCGGAGCGCGCCTTGGGCCGAGGGGTGGCGATCACCCGCCCGAACCGCTCGGAGCTGCCGCTGGGGGCCGTCGTCGTGCGCCTCGATCGCCCCGGCGTGTTCACCGCCGCGCGGCTGCCCGAGGGCCTGCGGGTGTGCCCCGCCCCGGCGGCGGCCTGCCGCTCCGCTGAAGATGGCCTCACCTCAGCCGATCGTGAGCTGTGGCTGGTGAGCCCCCTCGCCGACGGTCGCGCCACGGCCCCGCTCATCGCCCGCCGGGCCTCGCTCTCGTCCGAGCCCGTGCGCCTGCGCCTCGCCCCCGCCGACACCCTCGCCGTAGACCTCGACGCTGGGGACGGCCCGGTGCTCGTGCGGGCGCGCGGCGGCGTGGGCGCGCGGGTGATCCCCGCCGGAGAGGCCCCGACGCCGGGGCAGACCTTCGGTGAGGGGGACGAGACCTGGGCCTTCGCCCAAGGCCAAGACCGCCGCGCCGCCGCCTTGTGGCTCGCCGAGAACGCGCCGGGCCCGGCCATCGTGGAGCTTCGCCAGTACAGCTTCCCCGCCCCGGCCAAGGCTGAAGGCCGCGTCGGGGTGTGGGAGGACGCCGCGCCTGGGGGCCAAGCCCGGCGCTACACCTTGCCCCAGCGCGGCGAGCTGCGGGTGACCCTGAGCCCCGGCCTCGTCGCCGTGGTGGAGGATGGGCAAGGCCAGCGCCTCGTGCAGGCCGCCGGAGACGACGGCGCGGAGCTGATCGTGCCCGGCGCTGAAGGCACCTTGTGGGTGCTCAACCCGCGCGGTGAAGACGGTCACGTCAAGGCCGAGCTGCTCCCCGAGGTGGGCGGCAGCGGCGGGGTCTTGGCCACGAAGGGCCGCTTTGAGCAGCGCTCAAGCCGGGCGGCGACGACCTGGCTGCGGGTGAGCGCCGACACCGGCGGCGTGCGGGTGGGCGGTGACGTGAGCGCGGCGACCTTGACCACGACGAGCGGCGCGCGCCACCAAGGCGACCGCCTGCCCGCCGCCGCCGGGGTGCTGCGCCTCGATCACGGCGCCGGGGTTCAGCTCGCCTGGGCGGGCGGACGCGACGCCCCCATCGACCCGACGACGGCGAACAAGACCCGGGTGAACCTGCCCTCTCGGGGCCAGCTCAGCGGCGACACCACGATCACCGTCGAGCTTCCCCGGCCCTCGCTGGTGCAGCTCACCCTGCCCGGCCCCGTCGCCGTGGCCTGGGGGGAGCGGGGCGCCGCGCTCTGTGTCACGTCAAGCTGCGCGCTCTCGTTGGCCTTGCCCGCCGGGGCGACGGGCCTCTCGCTGCGGGGCCTCGCCGGGGAGCCTCTGGGCGGCGTCTTGGAGATGACCGCCACCGACGCCGTGCCCATCGGCGAAGGGGTCGGCCCTGAAGTGCTGTTGAGCGCCGGGGGCGCGCGACTGTTCGCCTTCACCGTGCCCAGAGACGCCGCCGTCGGCGTCGGCGCCCGGGCCGAGGCGGACCATGTGGAGCTGGCCTTGTACACGGCGGCCGGGGCCCCGGTGCTCCAGCTCGGCGGGGTCGTGGGCATGGTGGACCTGCCCGCCGGAGACTACCTCTTGCTGCTGCGCGCCCGGCCCGACGCCGAGCCGACCCGGGTGAGGCCGACGCTGTTCGGCATTGAGCCCCAAGGCGACGGGCCCCCAGACGACATCGCCCGGGGCTATCTGCGCCCCGAAGGCGCGCCGGATCCTCGGGTGGTCGCCGTGCCCGCGCCGTCGATCTGGAGCCTCGGCGCCCGTGGGAGCTACGACTCCAACGGCGGCGGCGACTACGACACCGGCGGCGGCGGCAACTCCAACGACACCAACAGCCAAGACACGGCCTCCACGGACGGGGACTACTGATGCCGGCCCTCAATCTCACCTCGCGCCTTCGTGTCTTGTTGGTCGTCCTGTTCACGCTCATCGGCGGCGTCGCCGTGGGCGGAGAGGAGGAGCTGCGCTCGTTGCTGCTGCAGCGCCCTGCGGCCCGATCCGGCACGGTCCTCGCCCCGGATCGCCTGCTGCGACGTTGGGA
>JBEAVX010000007.1:0-4156 GCA_041160755.1 Pseudomonadota bacterium | reverse complement strand
GTCCACATCCGGACACCCGCTCCTGCACGGAGTTGTGGTAGCTCTAGGCTCCCAAACCAAGGAGCCCAGCCATGCGCCTTCGCCCGCTCGTCCTCTCCGCCCTCGCCGCCCTCACGCTCCTCGCCCTGCCCGCCGTGGCCAAAGACCCGGCGCTGGGCACGACCACCTACGTCGTCTACGAGGCGTTCTTGAGCCCCGCCCAGGAGCCCGGCGAGGAGTCGGAGACGCCCAAGGCGCTCAAGAGCTCGCTGGGGGCCACCGCGCCGTCTACGCCGCGCGCCGAGCGCAAATCACGGGGCTGGGGAGAGGTGCGGTTCACCGCCGACCGCAGCTCCGCCGTGGTGAACGTGCAGATCGAGGGCGTCAAGCCGGAAGACATCGTCATGTTCCACATTCATTGTGGGCGGCCCGGCGTGCTGGGGCCGATTCTGGTGGACCTCGGCGCCGACCCCGCCCACGCCGGGCACGGCGAGCACAAGGCGGACTGGACCAAGCTCATTCAGAACGGCAGCTTCACCAAGACGATCTCCAACGCCGACATCAACTTCATCACCGAGCTTCCGGGCATGGCGCCGGGGCTGCCCGAGGCCTGCCCCATCGGCTCGGGCCTGCCGGGGCAGGTGAAGACGATCAGCGGCATGGAGCACATCGCCCGGGAGGGGCTTCTGTACTTCAACCTGCACACGAAGGCCCACACCTACTACGGTGAGATGCGCGGGCAGATCTACCCGGCGGTGACCCCCAACATCGGGGCGGTCAACGCCAAGAAGTGACCCGGCCAGACCTGATACAGTCGGCTTAGGCCACCCGCACGCTGAGGCCTTGGGTCGCCGCGCGCAAGAGACGCTCCCAACGTTCGGCCCAGGCGCGCTGCTGGGGCTCTTTGGGGCGGCCCAGGCGCTCGGCGAGGATCAGGCACTCGGCGGCGGAGAGCTCCCACAGGCCGGGGTCGGTCAGCTTCCAGCGCGGAACGCGGCGGCCGTCCGCCGTCTTCGCGCTGCGGTCGGCCTTGGAGAGCCGCTCTAGGTCGGCGGTGAAGGCGGCGTAGGCGGGGTGGTCCGGGGTCGGCGCGGCGGTGAGGCCGTGGCGGCCCTTGAGGCGCTCGACCCAGCGGCCGAGGTCGGGCTTGGGCAGGTCGTTGTCGAGCGCGCCGGCCTCGCCCAGACGAAAGACGATCCAGGCGCGCTCCTCAGCGCTCACCGACTCGACCTGGCCGTCGGGGGCGGTGAGCGTGGCGGCGAGGCCCCCGGCGGCGCCCTTCATCACCAAGGAGAAGCGGTCGGGCGGGGTCCAGCCCCGGGGGATCTTGAGCTTGAAGGTGAAGGTGGGCAGGGTGTCGTCTTTGAGCGCGCTGCGCAGGCCGTGGGTGATCTCCTCCGTCCACTCGCGCAGGAGCTCGTCGCTCTCGGCCTCGTCCATGGCCCCGCCCGCGAGGCCGTCTTGATCCTTGATCGTGTCGTCGGGCACGGGCAGGGGCGCCCGGGAGCCGTCGGGCAGGAGCTTGTCGCCGTCGAGATCGGCGGCGTAGAAGATGCCGTCCTCTCGAATGGTCGCCTTGGCCTTGCAGCGGATCAGCTCCACCGGGGCGCCCAGGCGCGCGGCGAGGCGGGAGGCGAGGAGCGCCTCGTGCTCCCAGGGCTTGCCCAGGCAGAACCAGCCGTGCTCGTACACGCCGCCCCGGGCGGGGCCGGTGTCCATGAGGCGCTTGGGGAGCAGGATCTCGACGCTGAGGCCGAGGTCGGTGAGCGCGTTGACGAAAGGGGTCCAGGCGTCGCCTTTGGCGCCGAACCAGGTCTGAGAGAGGGTGATGTTTCGCATCCCGCCCACTGAACACGCGGGGGCGGTGGGGGCAAGGTGGACCGTCCGCGCCCCAGTTGTGCTACCCTCGCCAGTCCCCCTCGCCAGCCTCACGCATCAACCTGGAGAATCCTCATGGGCGGCTTCCTGACTGACGTGCTCATGCCCGTCGCCCTCGGCGTCATTATGCTCGGACTCGGCCTGAGCCTCACCGTCGAGGACTTCCGCCGGGTGGTGTCGTACCCGCGCGCCGCGTTCATCGGCCTGTTCAGCCAGATCGTGCTCTTGCCCGCCGTCGCTTTTGGGCTGGCCATGGCCTTTGGCCTGCCGCCGGAGCTCGCCGTGGGGCTTGTGCTGCTCGCGGCCTCGCCGGGCGGGGCCACGGCGAACCTGTTCTCGCACCTCGCGAAGGGGGACGTGGCGCTGAACATCACGCTCACGGCGATCAACAGCCTGCTCGCCGTGGTCACCATGCCGCTGTTCGTCGAGATCGCCCTGCGCACGTTCATGGAGCAAGACAAACGCCTGCCGCTCCAGACGGACAAGGCGATTCAGGTCTTGGTGATCATCCTCGTGCCCGTCGCCATCGGCATGGCGATCCGCGCGAAGAAGGAGGGCTTCGCCCAGCGGCTTGAGCGCCCGGTGAAGGGGCTCTCCGCCGGGTTCTTGGCGCTCGTCATCCTCGCCGCCGTGCTCAAGGAGCGGGCGAACCTCGTCGAGTACTTCCAGCAGGTCGGCCTCGCGGCGCTCGCCTTCAACCTCATCAGCCTCGCCGTGGGCTACCTCTTGCCCCAGCTCCTCGCCGTGCCCCGGCGCCAGGCCATCGCGGTCGGCATGGAGATCGGCGTTCACAACGGCACCTTGGCCATCGCCGTCGCGACGACGGTGCTGGGCAGCACGGCCATCGCCATCCCCGCCGCGATCTACAGCCTGATCATGTTCTTCACCGCCGCCGCCTTTGGCTGGTTCTTGGCGCGGAGTGAGCCCGACGCCGACGCCCCGGCGCCGGTCTGAGCCGGGTGTAAGCTCTGGGGAGGCGCCGCCGTCTGGGGGCGCCCCCTGCCCATGAGGTCCGCGTGCTCCTCCTCCTCGCCAGCCTGCTCTCCACCGCGTCCGCCGACACCCTCACCTGCGAGGCCACGAAGGGCGCGAAGCTCGTGTACGTCGAGTGGGCGAAGTCCGGCGGCGCCGCGCCGGGGCCGGAGACGCCGATGAGCTCCGGGAGCTGGACCTTAGACGGCGTGACGCTCTACGAGGTGACCCGGCTCTACGGCGGCGAGGTGACCGCCCGGGGCGACCTGGACTGGACCTGGGATCTCAAGTCAACGGTGACCGAGTCCGCCCCCAAAGATGGGTCTTACGCCCCGGTGACGGTGACCCGCTACACCGCCGACGTGACGGTGTGGACCCGCTCCGGCGCGCCCTTGCCCGGCCTCTCGGGCCCCCGGCACACGGTGAAGATGCGGTGCGAGGACGTCAAGCAGCACGGCGTGCCTTAGCCGCCCCAGTCCTCGACGGTCAGCGCCCAGCGCTCGTGGTCACACCACACCCCGTTGATGCGCAGGTAGCGGGGTGAGCGGCCCTCCAGCCTGAAGCCGCCGCGCTCAAAGAGCCGCAGAGAGCGGGTGTTGCCGGGCTGGATGTTCGCCTCGATCCGGTGCAGGCCCGCGCGCTGAAAGGCGTGCTGGAGGAGCAGGTCGAGGCCCTCGGCCATGAGCCCGCGCCCGGCGTAGGGCACGAAGGCGTAGGCGCCGAGGTACGCGCTGCAGAAGTTGCCCAGCACGAGCTGGCTCAGGTTGTAGACCCCGGCGAGGCCGCCGTCGTCGCGGGAGACCAAGAGCAGCGGGTGGAAGCTCGGCCCGGCGTTGTTGACCCAGGCGTCGAAGCTGGCCTCGTCGCTGGGGGCGGTGACCCACGGCGCGTGAAGCGTGGCGCTGGCCTGGGCGGCGGCGAGGAAGGCGGCGCGGTCGGCGGCCTGGACCGGGCGCAGGAGCGTCCGGGGGCCGAGGAGCGGGGGCAGCTCGGTGAAGGCGCTCATCAGGTGCCCAAGGGGACGGGGAAAGAGACGGGCATGGCCTCGTCGATGCGCTGGAAGGTCCAGCCGCGCACCTCGCGGGCGAAGCAGGCCTCCATCGCCTCGTTCTTGCTGTGCTCTCCGGTGATCTTGACCTTATCGGTCGCGCCGCTGGGCAAGATCACGAACTCAAAGCGCCAGCGGCCGGAGAGGGTCTCGTCGAGGCGCAGGGCGTTCTCGTAGCAGCGCTTGATGTCGGCCCGGTTCGCCTTCATCTGCGCGTCGACCATACGCTTGATGTCGGCCGTGTTGGTGAGCACGGGGCGCTCGTGAATGGGGAGGGCG
>JBEAVX010000899.1:0-3785 GCA_041160755.1 Pseudomonadota bacterium | reverse complement strand
GCCCCAGGCCCTCGCCCAGACCGCGCCCCGGGCGGTGAACGCCCTGCTCACCGGCAACTGGCGCGCCGGGGCCGAGGCCAAGCTCGGCGCCGTGGGCCTGTGGGAGCAGTTTCGGTTCGGGGCCTTCGCGGACGACGCCGCCGACCGCAACGCGCTCGTGCCCATCGCCCGCCGCCGCGCGCAGAGCCTCGGCGTCACGCCGGGCCGGGTGATCGTCATCGGCGACACCCCCCATGATGTCGCCTGCGCCCGGGCGGGCGGGGCCGTGGCCGTCGCGGTGTGCACGGGCTGGTCGAGCCGCGAGGAGCTCGACGCCTGCGGCCCCGACCTGCTGATCGAGGATCTGGTCTCGGGCTTAGACGACTTCTTGGGCCTGCTCTGACGGGAGGTCAGTCGGCGTCGCCCGAGGCCAAGAGCGCGACGCCGGAGCTGACCACGTTGGCGGTGTCGATGCCACCCGCGAACAGCGTGCCGTAGCTGGGATCGACGGCCACGGCGGGGTAACCGATGGCCACGGGCAAGGCGCCGACCTCGTCTCCGGCGGCGCAGCCCTCATCCCCGGGGAGCGGCGTGAAGCCGCCCTCGACGGTGTACAGCTCGGCGCAGGGCAGGGCCTTGCCTTTGGAGGTAGGCACGATGAGCCGGGCCTGGCTGAGGCCTCCGGCGATGACCGCGCCGCCGCCGGCCAGAGGCGCGGCGACGTGCCAAGCCCGGGCGTTCTCAAGCTCGCCGACGTCGGTCCAGGTGTCGGTGGCGGCGTCGTAGAGCCAGCCCGTCGCCGTGGCGCGGTGCTCGCTGTCGTGGATGCTGTCGGGCTCGATGGGGTTGAGCCCGCCGGTCACGAGCGCGAGGCCCTCGCCGACGGTGACCATGGCGTGATGGGCGCGCGCCTCGGGCATCGGCGAGACCTCGACCATCTCTCCGGCGTTCGTGACGATCAGGCACTCGTCGCGGGCGGACCAGAGCCCCGAAGAGTCCCAGGTGGCGCCGCCGCAGTACAAGACGCCGTCCGCGCCGAGGCTCGTCGCCGCGCCGTAGATCCCCAGCCCGGGGAGGTCGCCGGTGATCCGGGAGACGAGGCGTGTGGAGCGCTCGTACCGCTGCACCCGCGTGGTGGGCTCGATGAACCCGCTCTCGGCGTCTGACCAGCCACCGAAGAAGATGACGTCTCCGAGCTGGTTCTCGACGACGCGGTGGGTGTGCTGGGCGATGACCGCGTCCTCCAGCGGCTCGAAGGTCTCGGTGGCGGGGTCGAACAAGGTCACGGCGGCCGTCGTGGAGGCGTCGTCGTTGTACTGGCCGACGCCGCCGAAGAGGAGGATCTTGCCCGCGTCCGCGGCGACCCCGGTGAGCAAGGTGGCCGACAGGCCCGCCCGTGTGGTGTACGCCGCGCCGTCTTCGCCGCCGAGGGCCTCGGGCAGGCGAACGTCGAGGGTGACCGTGGTGAGCGTGGTGTTGGGCGCGCCGATGTCGAGGCGCTCAATGGTGTCGAGGGTGACGGGGCTGTTGTTGAACTTCTCGACGCCGCCGAAGATGTAGAAGCTGCCTTGGCCGTCGGGGGCGGCGGCGGCGTAGGACCGTTTTGTGGTGAGGCCCGGCGTCCAGCCGAAGCCGGAGGTCTCCGACACGAGCACGTTCACCGTGAGCGAGTCGCCGTCGGCGGCGCTGAGCGGGGCGGAGCGGCCGAAGGCCGTGAGGGTGTCGCCGGTGTAGCCGCGCACGGCGATGCGCACGTTGTCGAGCTCGCCGAGGCCGTCGATGAGCGGGCTGCCCGTGAGCTGATCGACCTCGATCACCGTCGGCGCCCCGGCCTCGGGCTCAATCACCAGCTCCAGGCGGGTGAGGCCCGAGAACGGCGACTGGTTGGCGGGGACGATCGGCACGAGGCGGAGCTCGTACTCCACACCTTTGGATCCACACGCCGCGAGGGCGAGGAGCAGCGCGCTGGTCATGCTTGGCAGGCTCGGGCGGGGGACATAAAGCACACCATAGGACAACCCGCGCCTCGCTGTCAAGCCGCCTCGCGGCCCCGGGCGAGGCGCCCGAGGTGGACGATGCTCCAACGCGGCGCGCTCTTGAGCTTGGATCCCGCCGTGGTGCATGGCTTCACCACCCGGCATGGCGGCGTCTCGACGGGGCCGCTCACGAGCCTGAACCTCGCGCGTCGGGGCGGGGAGTCCGACGCGGCCTTAGACCAGAACTGGGCCCGGGTCGCCTCCGCCTTGGGCATGACCGGCGCGCCCGTGGGCCTCGCCACGCAGACCCACGGCGTGACGGTCCTCGACGGCGACGCCGCCGCGACGGGCGCGGGCCGGGTGGACCTGGGCGAAGGCGACGCGCTGGTGCTCACGGCGCCGGGCGCGCTCATCGCCGTGCGGGTGGCGGACTGCGTGCCGATCCTGCTCAGCGCGCCGGGGGCGGTGGCCGCGGTCCACGCGGGCTGGCGCGGCACCGTCGCGGGGATCGCCGAGCGCGCGCTTGTGGCCCTCACCGAGCGGGCGGGGGTGCCGCCGGACGCCGTGCGCGCCGCCATCGGCCCGGCGATCGGCCCTTGCTGCTACGAGGTCGGCGACGAGGTGGTGTCGGCGCTCCTCGCCGTGGCCCCGGAGCAGGTCGCGCTGCGCCCGGGCCCCCGCCGCCCCCACGCCGACCTTCGCGCCGTGAACGAGGCGCTCCTGCGCGCCGCCGGGGTGCGCCAGATCGAGCACGTCGGCCCCTGCACCCGCTGCTCGGCGGACCACTACTCCCACCGCCGCGAGGGCGAGGCCACGGGGCGCTTCGCCGGGGTGATCGGCCTGCGGGAGCGTCGCCCATGAGGTCGCTCCCCCTGGCCCTGGCCTGCGGGCTCGTGGCCTGTGGTGAGCCGCGCTTCGGCGGGCTGGCCCAGGCCCTCGCGGAGAACGATCGGGGCCGGGCGCTCTTAGAGGCCGGGGACGCCGCGGGCGCGGCGGCGGCCTTCTCCCGGGCGATCGAGCTTGACCCCACGAGCGCTGATCTTGAGCTCTGGCGTGGCCGGGCCTTGGCGGCGTCTGGGGATCTGCCCGGCGCCATCGACGCCACGAGCGCGGCGCTGCGCAAACGTTCGGGGGACGGCGTCGCGCTGTACAACCGCGCCTGCTACCGCGCCCGCCTCGGCGAGCTGGAGACGGCGCTGATCGATCTCGACGCGGCCTTGGCCACCGGCGCCGTCTCCGCCCAGCGCGCCGCCCGTGATCCCGACCTTCAGCCCCTGCGCGACGACCCCCGCACCCAAGACCGCGCCCCGCGCCCCACGGTGCGCTGCGCGGCGGAGCTGCCGCCTGAGCCGGTGTTCATCGGCGCGCCGCTCCCCCTGACCGTGCGGGTGGCCTTTGAGCGCGGCGCCCCCTTGGGTGTCGTGTCCCTCGGCGAGGGCGCGCCGCTGTTCTCCTTGGGCCGGGCCTTGGAGGTGGTCGAGACTGAAGGTGACCTCACCCGGGTAGAGCTCTCCTACGAGCTGCGCCCCCTCGCGCCGGGCCAGGGGTCGTTGGGGCCTCTGCGCGTGACGGCGGGGGAGCTTCTGTGTGAGGTCGCGGCGCTGCCGTTCACGGTGCTGGGCCCCGAGGGCTTCGTCGCCCCGCCTTTGGGCCTCGGCCCTGATCTCACCCCGCCGAGCGCGCGCGTGGCGGGGCTGGGCCTGCCGGGGTCCACACGTCGCGGCGCCCAGGTGCTCGCCCGGGCCGAGGCCGGGGACACGCTCGTGCTGAGCCCGACGCCCCCCCAGCTCACCCGTCTGGAGCTGCGGGAGAGTGGGCTCACGCGCTGGG
>JBEAVX010000911.1:0-9148 GCA_041160755.1 Pseudomonadota bacterium | reverse complement strand
GCTACTACCGCAAGACGCACAACATCCCTGAAGACTGCGGCACCGGCGTCAACGTGCAGGCGATGGTCTTCGGCAACCTCGGCGAGTCCTCCGCGACGGGCGTGGCCTTCACCCGCGACCCGAACACCGGCGAGCGCATCTTCTTCGGCGAGTGGCTGCCCAACGCCCAAGGCGAAGACGTCGTCGCGGGCCTGGTGACGCCGCACCCGGTGAACAACCTGCGTGACCCCGACGCCCAAGAGACCCTTGAGCGCCGGATGCCCGAGGCCTACGCCGAGCTGATCCGCCTCCAGGCCATCCTGGAGCGGCATTACCGGGACATGCAAGACATCGAGTTCACCGTGGAGGAGGGGCGGCTCTACCTGCTCCAGACCCGCAACGGCAAACGCACGCCCGCGGCCTCGGTGCGCATCGCCGTGGAGCTCGTCGAGGACGGCGTCATCACCATCGAGCAGGCCCTCGCCCGGGTCGATCCCAAGCTGTTGGAGCTCGTGCTGCGCCCGGTGCTCGACCCCAAGGCCAAACGAAAGGTCATCGGCAAGGGCCTCCCCGCGTCCCCCGGCGCGGCCTCGGGCCGGGTCGTCTTCCACGCCGATGAGGCCCAAGAGAGCGTCGATCGTGGGGAGCAGGTCGTGCTCGTGCGCATGGAGACCTCCCCGGAGGACATCCAAGGCATGACCGTGAGCGCGGGCATCTTGACCTCTCGCGGCGGGCAGACCTCCCACGCGGCGGTCGTGGCGCGCGGCATGGGCAAGCCCTGCGTCGTCGGCGCCACGGACATCGTCGTGGACTACGAGCGCCAGCTCTTCTACGCCGGGGATGAGGTCATCCGCCGGGGCATGTGGATCACCATCGACGGCGCCACGGGCGAGATCATGGAGGGCAAGGTGCCCACCCTGCCCGCGGCGACGGACTCCGGCGCCATGTCCCAGCTCCTCGCTTGGGCCGACGCCCGCGCTCGCCTGAAGGTGCGCGCGAACGCCGACACCGGCAAAGACGCCAAGCGGGCCCGGGAGCTCGGCGCCTTGGGCATCGGCCTGTGCCGCACCGAGCACATGTTCTTCCAGCCCGTCGCGCTCCGCGCCATGCGCCAGCTCATCTTGGCTGAAGACCGCAAGGCCCGCCTGCGCGCGCTGAGCCAGGTGCTCCCGATTCAGCGCGACGACTTCGTGGAGATCTTCGAGGCGATGGACGGCCTGCCCGTCACCATCCGCCTGCTCGACCCCCCGCTGCACGAGTTCTTGCCCTCGACGCCAGAGGACATCTCGTCGGTGGCTGAAGACCTCGGCGTGAAGCCGGAGCTGCTCCAAGAGCGCCTGCGCCAGCTCCACGAGGCCAACCCGATGATGGGCCACCGCGGCTGCCGTCTGGGCGTCACCTCGCCGGAGATCTACCAGACGCAAGTGCGGGCGATCTTTGAGGCGGCGGTGCAGGTCACCAAGGCCGGGGGCGAGGTGCTGCCCGAGGTGATGATCCCGCTCGTCGCCATCGAGGAGGAGATCCGCCGCCTGCGCGCCTTGGTCGAAGAGACGGCGGAGCAGGTCATGGCCGACGCGGGGGTTCACATTCATTACATGGTCGGCACCATGATCGAGCTGCCCCGGGCCTGCATGATCGCCGACCGCATCGCCCAGCACGCCGACTTCTTCTCGTTCGGCACGAACGACCTCACCCAGATGACCTATGGTTTCTCCCGAGACGACATGGGCAAGTTCTTCACCTCGTATGTCCACGAGGGTGTGCTGCGGGACTCCCCCTTGGCCACCTTCGACGTCGAGGGCGTGGGCCAGCTCGTCGAGGTGGGCTGCAAGAAGGGCCGCGCGGCCAAAGAGAAGCTCAAGCTCGGCGTCTGCGGGGAGCACGGCGGTGATCCCACGGGCATCGGCTTCTTCCACAAGGTCGGCCTCGACTATGTCTCCTGCTCGCCGTACCGCGTGCCCGTCGCTCGTCTGGCCGCGGCCCACGCCGCGCTGGGCTTGCTCTAAGCCCCGCTCGGCGGGCGGTCTCGTGCGGGGGCGTGGCGAAGCGCCTCCGCCTGGGATAGCCTGCTTGGCCTTATGACCTCTCGCCTCTCATCACGCGCCGTGGCCTTCGCGGCGCTCTTTGTCGGCCCAGGCTGCCTGGAGTCGATCTCGTCCCCAACGGTCGGGGAGTGCGCGGTCTACCCCAAAGGGGTCTACGACTACGGCGAGATCGGCATCGGGTCGTGCCTCTCGGGGCCCATCGGCATGGAGTGGGTCGAGGATCCCCTCGCGCCGGGGCGCTACAACCTGCTCGTGGCGAACGCCAACCCGATGATGGACTTCACCGGCGGCAACCTCGTCTCCATCGACATCGACGCGGCGCCCCGGGACGGCTCCCGCACGCTCATCTCCGACATCGCGCGCTCCCACCTCGACATGCCGAGCTTCCCCGGCAGCCTCGCGCTGGTGCCCGAGCGTGGCCTGGCGATGGTCACCAACCGCCTCAGCGACGAGTACCGCACCCGCGTCGGCTTTGACGACGTGTACTTCGTCGATGTCACCGACCCGGGTGCGCTGGCCTTCGCGCCCGTCGGCCCCAACGGCGACACCCACCTCACGCTGATGAGCGACCCGGTGCCGATGCTCGTCGATGACGACGCCGGGCGGGCGTATGTCGGCAACATGACGTCCCACACGATCTCTGTGGTGGACGTGCTCGCGAACCCCATCGACGTGATCGACGCCCGGCCCCGGGCGCACATCACGCCGGGCCGCTTCTTTGACCGCGATGGATCGGGCTCCCAGGTCGAGATCGCCCGGGCCGAGATCGACGACGCCGAGCTCGTGCTCAACCAAGACTGGACGCTGCGGTACGCCGAGGGCGTTCATCGCCTGTGGGTGCCCGAGGCCGAGGGCCTGCGCCGTTACGAGTCCCCCGACGCCTTGGGCTTCTTGGCGGTCGGTGTTGGCCCCGAGGCCTTGGCGGACGAGCTCATCGAGGGCACCGGCCTCGCCGACCCCCAGCCCTTCTCCGTCGGCGGCGTGCTGTTCATGTCGTTTGTGGACCCAGGCGAAGGCAGCATCCGCCTGCTCACCCACAACGACGACGAGCTCTCGGCCTGGACCGACCCCGGCGGCGCCTTGCTGCGCCCGGTGGAGGGCGCCTGGGATGAGCGCCTCGGCGGCCCGACGGTCGCCCAGGTCGATGGCCTGTTTTACCTGTTCTACGACGGTGTTGACGCCGACGGCGTGGGCCGAATCGGCCTCGCCACGGCGGGGGATGGGCTGAACTATCGCCGCGAAGGCGCGCTCATCGAGCCCGGCGCGGGCGCACACGACAGCGAGCGGGTGGCGGATCCGGCCCTGTGGTTTGACGACCAGGCCCAGGTCTGGCGCATGTTCTACAGCGCCTTCGACGGCGCCACCTGGACGATCGGCCACGCTGAGTCCACGAACCTCTTGGACTGGACGCCCGACGCCACGCCCAACTTCGCCCCCGAAGACGGCGCTGATGTCGGCGCGCCGGTGGTGGTCTACGTCAGCGGCGAGCTGCGCCTGTACACGGCGCGTCGCGGCGAGGACGGCCTGTGGGACCTCGCCTTGGCCCGCAGCCCCGACGGCGCGCGCTGGACAGATGAGGGCGTCATCGTCGAGCTGAACTTGGAGGGTGACGAGCCCCCGGGCGTCGGCTTGGCGTCGGCGGTGAGTGAGGTCTGGGGCTTAGACGGCTCGGGCCTCGGCACGCTGCAGGTCACCTACACCGCCGGGGACGTGCTCGTCGCGTCGAGCTATGGCTACGCCGTTCAGCTCAGCGCGGGCGCCATCCTCGGCCCCGAGGACGCGCCTGCCGAGGGCGAAGACGGCGTTCAGGTCGACTCCTACCTGCCTGACGAGGGCCTGCTCTACCTGAGCCTCACCCGGCAGGTCGGCGGCTTGGACCAAGGCGCCATCGGCGTCGCCTCGTGGAGCGGCGAGGGCCTGCCCCGGGTGTCCCCCGAGCCGATCTTGACCGGCGCTGAGGGCGCCTTCGACGCGGCGGGTGTGTCCCACCCCGTCGTCTTTGAGGGCCCCGGCGGCGGTTACCTCATGCTCTACGCCGGTCAAGACGCCGAGGGCCGCGTCGCCATCGGCCTCGCCGAGAGCGACGACGGCCTGGTCTGGTCCACGGATCACACCATCGCCCTGGATCGGGGAGAGGAGTGGGACTCCCTCGCGGTCACGCCGGGCTCGGTCGTGGTCGAGGACGACGGCAGCTACACCCTCTGGTACACCGGCGCCGACGGCAGCCGGTCCCGCATCGGCCGGGCGACCTCCCCCGACGGTCGGGTCTGGACCCGGGCGAGCGACACCTTTGATCTGGGCACCGGCGCGCCGGGCGAGATTGACGACAGCGCCGTGCGCCACCCCTTCGTGCTGCGTGAGGACGGCGTCGAGCACCTGTGGTACGCGGGCTTTGACGGCGACGTGTGGAGCGTCGTCTACGCCAGCCGCGCCAGCGGCGACGCCGAGTGGACCCGCGCCACCTACGCGGGCAGCGACCGCGCCCGGCCCGTCATCCAGCGCCGCGACGGCAACTTCGACGCCAACGGCGCCTACCGCCCCGTCGTGACGCGTGACGCCTTGGGCGTCTACCGCGCGCTGTACACCGGCCAAGACGGCCTGCGCCCCCGGGTCGGGCTCGCCGAGGGCCTCACCGCCGATCGCCTCTACCGCGTCGCCCGCGCGCCGAGCGTCGGCGACGAGGTGCTGTTCAGCACCATCGCCGGAGACGAGAACGACGAGGAGGCCATCCCCTTAGAGCAGGCCGTAGACGGCTTCCAGCAGACCTTGGGCCTCGGCGTCTCGTCGATGGTCATCGACTCGGAGCGCGGCTTCCTCTACGCCTCGTCCCGCTTCGCCTCCTACATCTACGCCTTCGACATCCGCGACGACTCCGACACCTTGTCCGGTGACGACAAGGTCAACGAGCTGGAGGCCCTGCTCGTCGCGAACACCGACGTCGGCGCGACGGCCTTCCGGGGCCTGTTCATCCCTGAAGGCACCGATCTGCTCTACGCGCTCAACAGCGAGCCCGAGTCGGTGATGATCTTCGACCTCGCCGCCGTCGAGGACCGCACCGTCGCCCGGGCCGAGCGGGACGCCGTCATCGGCGTGTTGCCCGCCCCCCGTGAGGAGCGTGACGCCGGCGGCCGCACGACGGCGTTCATCGGCCCCTCGGGCATCGCCCAGGCCGACCACCTGCTCTTCGTCGCCAACTTCAACGCCAACAGCGTGAGCGTCTACGACCTTCGCCTCGGCGCCTTCGGAGAGCTGGTCTCCGAGATCCGCAACGTCGGCGAGAACCCCCACGCCCTGAGCGTCTCCCCAGACGGCTCGCTGCTCGTCGTCGCCAACATGATCGGCGAGGTGCGCCGCGACGTGGTCTCCTCGACGCTCACCCTCATCGACCTTGACCCCGAGCGCCCGACCTATCTCCAGATCGTCGGCTGGATCGTGAACCAGTGAGCCGCGTCCCCGCCAGCCTCGTCGCCGCGTTTGTGCTCTTGGGCGTCGGCTGCCAGCAGTCCATCTCCATCGAGGGCGCGTTCAACGGGCCCGCTGGCCTCGCGACGCTCCTCCCGGAGGAGGGCGGGCCGTTTGATGACCCCATCGCCCTCGTCTCCAACAGCCGCGACGGCGAGATCGTCGCCTTGGACATCAAGCACGGCTGGCTGCTCGCGGCCACGCCCGCCGCGCCGTTCTTGGCGTCGTTGCCCCTGCCCACGGGCCGGTCCCGCCTGCTCGGCGACCTCGTCGCCTGGGCCCCGGACACCGAGACCGTCACCGTCTTCGCCGCCGATCACAGCACCCGCCGCCTCATCGAGGCCCCGTGGGTGACCGGCGTGACCGAGGCCGGCGTGCCGGTGATCGCCGCCGCCGCCCTGGTCGACGCGCCCGTGTTCGCCGACAACGACCAGAGCGGCGACGCCGTGACGGCGACGAGCCTCGTCCTGCGCCAAGGCGCGGCGGCCACGGAGACCTGGACGCTCACCCACAACGGCGCCACCTGGGACGTCATCGGCAGCCGCTCGGGTCGTCTGCAGCGCGCCGTCCAGACCGGCCAGCCCTACCTCGCCGACGGCGGCGCGTTTGAGCTGCTGCTCAGCGGCGCGGCGTCCAAGGGCGACACCTTCACCTTCTCCGTCGACACCGGCCTCATCGAGCATGACCTCGGCGGCTACGTCGAGGACCTCCACCTCGCCCGCCCCGAGGGGCTGATCATCGCCTCGGTGATCGACCCCGAGCTCGCTGAAGGCCACCTGAGCTTCTTCGACCCGGCCGCCGGGGCCGTCGTCGCGACGCTCACCCTGGGCCCTGGCGCCCAGCCCGGCCGCCTCGCGACGGACCCAACGGGCGAGCTGCTCTACGTCGCCGACGCCCGCTCTCCGGTGGTCTACGAGGTGCTCCTGGACCTCGACGACCCCGCGGCGAGCGCCGTGCGCGCGCTGTCCGTCGCCGCCCCGGCGGTGGACGTGGCCTGGCAAGGTGACGGCACCTACGAGCACCTCTTCGTGGCCCTCGCGGGCGTCAACCGTGTCGACGTCTACGATCTCGCCGGAGACGCCTGGCTTGACGTGAACCCCTACACCGCCGAGGTGGACGGCATCGTGCTCGACGCCCCGCCGATGGGCCTCGCCGCCAGCGCCGTCGCCGTGCCGCTGCAGGAGCGCTCGGCCTGGGGCGCCCGCAAGACCGAGCGGGTCGTCGCGATCTCGTCGTTTGAGGGGGAGCTCCTGTTCGCTGAAGGCGCCACCGGCTGCCTCGCCGTCACCCGGGACGGCCCCGACGCCGAGCTCGACGGGACGAACCCCTTCACCGACAAGTCGCCGATCTCCAGCGAAGATCTCGTCGTCTCCCAGAGCTCGCTGCGCTCGGTGATCGTGAACCGCTGCGGCGGCCTCGCCCGCGCCGAGGCGTGGACGGCCACCTTCGACCAGTCCACGGCCACCTGGGAGGTCGAGGGCACCCGCTCCGGCATCCAGGCCGCCCGGGCGCGCAGCGACGAGCGTTACGTCAGCGACGGCGGCGAGATCTCCTTCCGGATCCTCAGCGGGGATCTGCCCTACAGCGAAGGCGACCGCTTCTTGTTCTACGTCGATGACGGCCTCATGGTCGCCTCCGGGGATCGTGACGGCGACGGCCAGCTCGACCAAGGCGAGGAGCGTTTTGAGGCCCCGGGCCGCCCGTTGATCGTGAGTTACCTCGCGGGCCCCGAAGGCGGCGGCTGGGACGAGGTGAACCGCAAGACGATGGCGTTGTGGCCGCTGTTGAACAGCGACACCGTCGCCCGGGTGAACGTCTCGACGGGCGGCATCGAGGTGCTCTGGGACTGAGCGGCGCGCGCCCCACGCCGGGCCCCGCTCAGTCGATGCCCCGCTCTTCGAGGTCGTCCTCGTCGAGGCCCAAGAAGTGCCCGACCTCGTGGAACAAGGTGACCCGCAGCTCATCGACGAGCTGCTCGTGGTCGTAGGCGAAGCGCTCTAGGTTTCGCCTGAAGATGACGATGGCGCTCGGCAGGTTGGACCAGGGGTCGTGCAGGCTGCGCTCCATGAGCGAGCTGCCCGAGAAGTAGCCGAGCAGGCCCGTGGGGCTCGCCGGGGGGTCGTAGTGCTGGAGCTGCTCGTCTGAGGGCAGCTCCTCCAAGATCACCGGCACGTTCGCCAGGTACTCGCGCAGGGTGGGGTGGAGCTGCACGAGGCACTCGCCGACGACCTGCTCCACCGTCTCGTCGTCCAGCGGCACCGGGAGCGGGAAGGTCTGGGGGTCGCCGCGCCAGGCGCGGAGGTAGTCGCGCTGGGCCCCGGCGTCGTCGCCCCGGCGCTCGCGGAGCACGCCCCGAATCCAGGCGGCCTCTGGGTGGCCAGGGTCTTCACGCAGCGCGCGGTTGGCGGCGCGGCGCGACTCATCCCACCGGAGCTGCTCACACATCACGCCGGAGAGGCCAGCCCAGGCGTCGGCGAGATCCGGGCGGCTGAGGATCGCGGCGCGATAGGCGCCTTCAGCCTCGCCCATGCGGTCTTGCTCACGCAGGGCCTGGCCCAAGAGGAGGCAGACCTCAGCGTTGCGGGGGTCCAAGACGAGGGCTCGACGGCAGGTGGCCTCGGCCTCCTCAAACTGGCCCTCCTCCAGCGCGGCCGTGGCCTCGCGGAGGAGCGTGTGCAGGAGGGGGTCGTCCGTCGTCGGTCGCATCAGCCCTTGCCGGAGGTCACAAGCTGCTCGATCTGGGTGCCTTTATGTACACCAAAATCGGCGTCCTCTACGGCCGGGAAACGCACCACACGGAGCTGGCGACGGAGGCAGTCCAGCGCCGTGGCCTCGTCGTCGAAGTTGTTCTTGGTGAAGGCGACCGCGTGTAAGGCCCCAGGAGGCTTGGTGTACACGTCGAAGGTCACCGAGGCCGTGAGGCCGGGGCGGGTGGTCAAGTTCTGGCGCAGGCAGTCTTGGAGCTGGGCGATCCGGGTGGAGATCGCCTGGGCCGTGGCGCCCGCGTCGAGGGCCTGGAGCCGCGCGCCTTTGTCGGGGAGGCCCGTGAGCAGCTCCGCGAGCTCTAAGCGCAGGCGCACGGTGTGGTCGGCGCCCGCGGGCACCACCACCGTCTGCTCGACGGTCTTGAAGCCCGCGTGGGAGGCGCTCACCTTGACGGGCTCGCCGGGGGTGAACCCTTTGAGCACCCGCGCGCGGCCGAGCTCGGCCACCAAGACGCCGTTCACGAGGATCTGATCGGCGTCGGGATCGACCTCGATGTTCAACGAGGACTGCGCGCCGGTGGCGGGCGCGGGCTCGTCACCGCCCTGCATCGCCCCGACGACAAACGCGATGAGCGCCAGCATCACCAGCACCAAGACCGCGGCGCCGATGAGCACAGGCGTTGAGAGCGCCTTGCGGGTGACCTCCATGTTGATCGAGCGGCGGTCGCCGAGATCGGTCACGACGGTGACCACGCCGGTGGCCTTGCCCCGGGGCATCTTGCTGGGGTCGATGGTGACCTGGACGTCTTGTTGGGCGGCGTCGGGGTCGAGGCGCGTGCGGGTGACGACGAGCCAGTCGCGGTCGGAGGTGACGCGGCCGGGCATCCGGCCTTGGCCCGCGTTCTTCACGACGAAGGAGTGCGTGATGGGCTTGCGGCCCACCTCAAGGGTGATCAC
>JBEAVX010000895.1:0-4027 GCA_041160755.1 Pseudomonadota bacterium | reverse complement strand
GCCTCCTTCCTCGACGGGCAGGGCGATGACGGTCTGCTCAGTGACGAGGTTCCCGTCCGCCTCCTTGTACTCTTCAGTGACGACCACACTCGTCCGCGAGATCTGCGTCACGCGGCCCCAGTGTTTGCCGACGTAGGTGCCGAGCTCCAGGATGTGCCCGGTTTGTTCGGGATCCTGGACCATGGCGCGGGGGCTGTCGATGCCCCAGACCACGCCGACGAGCTTGTACTGCTCGATGTCGAAGCGCTGCAGCGGCGTGGGGTTGGGGATCTCGGTGTCTTCTACGGCGCGGAAGAACGAGCGGAAGGGATCCCGCTTGCCGATGGGGTTGTAGGCGTACTCGCCCGGGGCCTCGGGGGCCTTCTCTTCACCGGGCTTCGCCGGGTCGGCGGCGGCGCCCGCGGCGCCCGCGACGGCGGCGGGCCCAGCGGGTTTGGCGGCCGCAGGGGCCTCACCGCCGATGTTGGCGCGTTGGCCCGTGGACTCGGGATCACACGCGCCGAGCGCCAAGGCGAAGCACAGGAGCAGCGGCGCGTGACGTTGGGGAGTGGTCACTTCTTGCCTCCCTTCTTCTTCCGGGCCTCGTCATCGGCCTTCTTCTTGGCGATCTCCTCTTCAGTCAAGAAGCGGTAGGTCACCGCCTTGCCGGAGACGTTGAGGAAGACCTTGCCCGCGCGCTCCTCAGGCTTGTCGAGCTTGATGTCTTGCACCGAGACGATGCGGCCGAGCTTCGAGAGCGCGTCGAAGAAGACCGCGACCTCGTGGTAGCTGCCGGTGATCTCCAGGGACACCGGCACCTCGGCGTAGTAGCTCATCGCCACTTCAGGGAGCGGCTGGAACTTGCGCATCTCTAAGCCGGCCTTCTTGCCCGCCGTCGAGATTCGTTTGAGCAGCTCAGGGATCTCGCGGTCGTTGGGCAGCTCACGGAGCGCGTTCTTGAGCGCCTCGGTCAGCTCCTCCAGCTCACGCTCGCTCTCGGCGCGGTTCGCGGCGCGGCGCTTGACCTCGTCCCGTTTGGCGGTCTGCTCGGTGATCTTCGTCTCTAAGCCCGCGAGCTCCTCGCTGCCGGACGACCACACGAGCGTGTAGAACAAGGCCATGATCAGGACACAGACGAGGCCGTAGATGCCCAACCTCTGCGCGCGGGGCAGCGGGGCGAGCTTCTCCATGAGGTCTTGGAGGCGGTTCATTCGTCACCTCCGGCGGCGGGCGCGGGCGCGGCGGGGGCCTTGGCCTTGGCTTTGGCGTCTTTCTCGGCCTTGGCGGCTTCAGCCTTGGCCTTCTTCTCTTCAGCGATGATCTCTTCAGGGGTCTTGGGCGGCGAGACCTGGGCGGTGATCTCAAAGGTCTTGTACTTCTTGCCGTCCTTCTCCACCGAGTCGATGCCCACCAGGTAGACCTGGTCGAGCCAGTCCGAGCGCTCCATGTTCGTCAAGAACTGGGAGACGACCTCGTTGGACTGGGCGATGCCCTTGAGCTCCAGCTTGCCGCGCACCTCGCTGAGCTGGGTCAGGCTCACGGCCTCGGGGGCGGACTCGGCGAGCTCGTCGAGGAGGTGCACCGGACCGGACTGGCTCTTCTTGAGCTCACCGATGACGGCGAGCTTGGCGCTGAGGTCTTCGCGGATCTTGGCGATCTCGTCCACGCGGTCGGCGTCGGCCTTGAGCGCGGTGATCTCCTTCTCTAAGGCCGCGAGGCGCGCCTTGGCGTCGGAGATGGTGGCGGCCTGGTAGATGCCCGCGATGAGGCACAGCAGGATCACGGCCACCACGGCGACCGCCGCGTAGATCAGCTCCTGCTTGAGCGCCTCGACCTTCTTGGAGATGCGAACTGGAAGGAGGTTGATCTTGATCATGTGTCGCCGAGCCTCCGCAGGGCGAGGCCCGTGACGACCGCGGCCTGGGGCGCCACGTCGTGCAGGAAGCGCGGGTTGAACGCGCGCTCATCGACCTCGATGTTGCGGAAGGGGTCGACCAGCTCGACGTCCGCGCCGCTGCGCCGCCCGATGGCCGTGGCGAGGCCTGGCGTGCGGGAGGCGCCGCCCGCGAGGTACATCTTCCCGATGCTCAGCCCCGGCGTCTGGGAGAGGTGGAAGTCGAGGCTGCGCTGAATCTCCGTGGCCAAGGTCTCGGAGACGTCGGAGAGGATGGTCTCGATCTCCTCGGGCACGACCGCGTCGGCGTCGCGGTTGTCGCCGCCGACCTTGAGCAGCTCGGCCTCTTCATAGGAGATGTTGAGGTTTCGCTGGATCTCTTCAGTGAACTGCCGCCCGCCCTGGTTCAGGTCGCGGGTGAAGCTCGTGACGCCGTCGTAGAGCACGTTGATGTTGATCGACGAGGCGCCGATGTTCAGCAAGCCCACGGCGCCCGGCGGCGGGTCGTAGTTGAGCGTGAACATGTTCTCGACGGCGAAGCAGTCGATGTCGATGACCGTCGGGGTGAGCCCGGCCTCTTGGATGATCGACTGGTACTCGTTCACCAGCTCTTTGCGCGCGGCGACCAGCAGCACCGACATCTGCCCGGCCTCATCGCCTTGGGCGTTGAGGATCTGGAAGGAGATGTTCACGTCGTTGGCGTCGAAGGGGATGTACTGCTCGGCCTCCCACTGAATCGACTCCTCAAGCTCCTCCTGGGACATCAAGGGCAGGTTGATCCGCTTGATGATGACCGAGTGGCCCGAGACCGAGGAGACGACGTCCTTCACCTTGATCTTGTGCTTGGTGACCAGCTCCTTGATGGCGTCGACGATCACGCTGGCGTTCATCACCGCGCCATCGACGATCGCCTCAGGGGGCAGGCGCACGAGGCCGAAGGAGCGCAGGCGCCACTTCGGATCCTTTTTGTCCTTCTCAAGCTCCATGACCTTCACGGCGCTGGAGCCGATGTCCAGGCCGATCGTTCGGGAGCTCCGGGAGAAGAGGCCCATATGTCTTCGCTCCTGCTCGCATCGCCCGGGGGAGGAGTGACCTACCCGACGAGCTGTCCATTCTTGGGACTGCCGACTGCTCTTCTACACCCAACGGGCGCGTTTGGGGGGCGCGCGCGTTCGGCTCTGACCGTTCCAGACCGTGAGGTCTTGTTGGCTGGGGATGTCGCCAGCCCTCTTGACCAGCGGTGAGTTGTTGACTTACCAGAGCCCGAGGCCCGGGGTCAAGCCACCCCCTGACCACAGCGCATAAATCGTTGGAGCGCGAAGAAAAAACGGGGGATCAACATCGGCGCGGCGGCGCGGTATGCTCGCGCCGTGCGATTCCTACTCGGCGCAGGTGTGCTCGCGGCGTGGGCCTGGACCTTGGGCTCAGGGCTCGCCCTGCGCCTCGTGATGGACGGCGTCGGCGCCGCGCCGTGGATCCAGGTGGCGAGCCTCGGGATGATCGGCGCGGGCCTCGCCTCGGCGCGCGGCGCGCGCTGGCGCCCCTCTCGCCGGGGCGATCGTCTGCTGCTGCCGATCGGCGCGGCGGTCGCGCTCTGGCTCTCACCGATCCTCGCGGCCTTGGGCCCGAGCGTGGCGATCCTCGGCGCGGCGGCGGCGCTCTTCGCCTTGGGGCGCGGCCTCTCCCGGGCGTGCCCCCAAGGCCCAAGCACCTTGGGCGCGCTCACCGCCGCGCCGCTTCTGTGGGTCGGCCTCAACCATCCCCTGACCGCAGGGGGGATCACCCTCGGCCTGTTGGCGCTCCTCGACACCCGGCCCGAGCCCGAGCGCAGCGCGCACGACACCTCGAAGGGGCCGGGCCTCGCCCAGACCCTCGGCGACGCGGTGATCGCGGCGGCGGGCGCGGCGATCCTCGTCGGCGGCTGGTCGGCGAGCCGCGCCTTCTTGGATCCCACCCCTTCAGGCCTCGCGGCGGCGGCGGGCGGCGCGCTGGTCGGGTGCGCCGTGGGGGGCTTGTGGCCCAAACGTGCGATCGGCGCCGTGGCGCCGTGGGTGGGCCTCGCCGCGCTCTGCACCTTGGTCGGGGTGATCGCGCTGCCGTCGCGGGGCCTCGGGCAGCTCGCCGCGTTCGCGGGCGGGGACGAAGATCCTCGGC
>JBEAVX010000813.1:0-3576 GCA_041160755.1 Pseudomonadota bacterium | reverse complement strand
ACCACATACTATTCCGGTGACATGAAGAGCCTACCGACCACAGACGTCCCTGGCGCGACCTCCCTCGCGCCGGACGTTCGAGGCTTCACGGTGTCACCCAGATCGCTGCTGGCTGACGCGGGCAGGTCCCCGAAGGGGCAGCTCACATTTACCCTGCTCACCCTCGCTGAAGGGGGCACCCAACGGACTGTAGGGAGCAGAACAGTCCAAGTGGGACCACCCCCGACCGCCGCCGAGCTCTTTCGGTTGGAGCAGCGTAATATTCGGACGATAAACAAATGACGCGACCCTACCCCGCCGCGCCGACCTTCCCCGGCCCTCAAGACGACCCCGTGCGCGGCGCGAGCGGCCTCCTCCGCCAGCACCTCTTTGAGGGACGCCTGCTCGACGCCGAGTCCTTGGAGGCCGAGCAGCGCTATGTCGATCTTCGCCTTCGCCAGCCGATGTTGCCCTGGCGAGAGGGTGTGCTGCGAGGACTTGGCCTCAGCGTGCCGGGCTTAGCGCTGCCTGGGCTGAGCTGGGGCGCGGGCGGCGCGCTCTCCGGCGGCGTCGGCCCAGAGGCCAAGATTCGTGTGGAGCCTGGGCTCGCCATCGACGGTGACGGCGAGCCCCTCGCCGTGGTCGAGCCGACGGAGATCAGCCTCGGCGGTCTCTTCAGCCGTTGGCGCAGCGAGCCCTTAGAGCACACAATGAACCCCGACGGTCAGGTCTGGTGGGCCCGCCCTTCGGGCGCCCGAGGCCAGCCGCTCCCTGCGGGGGCCTATCTGGTGGTCGTGCGACCCGACACGGTCTCCTCTTTCGCGGGGCTGGCGGGCACGATCTTCCCGGCGCTTGTGCGTCTGCCTGGCCCGCTCCCCACGGCGCCCTCTGTGTGGGCGCTGCGGAGCCAGCTCGCGGCGTCTTGGTTCTCAGCCCTGCGCGGTCAGGCCTGGTCCGAGACGGTCACCGCAAACTCCGCGCTTCGCCGAGGCGCGGTGGGTGGGCCTCCCTGGGCGACCCCCGTGGCCTTGGGCTTGATCGGTGTCGGCGCGAACGAGAACACCTTGTTCTGTGACCCTTGGGTGGGGCGCCGCCCCCTCGTCGCGAGCGCGCTGCGCGGCGGTGTGGGCCGCGTGGACCTGGCGTTGGCGCTGGCTGAGCGCGCGCAGGCGCTGCAGATGTTGGACGAGAGCTATGCGGCTTTTCCCCCCGTCGAAGGAGGCCCCAACCTCGTCCAGCGCGGCTTCGTGTCGCTCCCCGCGGCGGGCGTCTTGCCCGTCGGCGCTGTCCCGCCGTTTACGCCGCTCTCGGCGGCGCGAGCGCCCCTGTTGGCACCGGCCTACGCGCTCCTCTCGGGCACCGGCCTGCGGCCCGCCATCACGCTCCTACCCAACACAGAGGCTCTTCGCTTGGCCCTTGAGGTTGGGGCCAAAGAGGGTCCTCTGCGCTTTCGCTCGACGACGCTGAGCCCAGGGCTGACCTTCGCGGAACTGCTCCCGGTCCCGTCTGTTCGTAAAGCCCAGGGCCAGAGCGCCCTCGGTTTAGACTGGGGGGCGGACAGCGCCCGCGCGCTCGACGCCTGGCAGAGCCAAGGTCTACGAGAGCTTGGGCTCGCCCAGGTGGTCCGCGGCGAGGTCGCCCTCCTGCGCCTCTTGTTGGCCCCGGATCCGACCACCGGCGGGTGGGCGTTGGGGTACGTCCGGCAAGGTGTCACCTTGGCGCTTCAGCCACCGGAGCTGGTGATCGGGGAAGAGGAAGAGGAGGAAGACCCCATAGAGGAGGAGGAGGAGGAGGAGCCGCCTTGGCCCCGCGTCTGGCTGGTCAACCCCGCCACCGTAGAGACCCTGGAGCGTCACCCGCCCCACGGGGACGTCGTGCGCAACGCGGCGTCCGTGAAGGTCGGGGAGACGCTCGCCATACAGTGGGATTGGGAGAGCGTGCTGCCGGTGTCCCGCTTTGAGCTGACCATTCACCACCCGGGGATGGACACGAACACGTCGTTTGATATTGAGGCCACAGCGCGGGCGTATGACTGGACCGTTGATCCCGACGTGTTTAGTCCCGGTGACAGCGTCACCATCACGATCGTGCTCTACGACGACAATGACCGTGTGGTTCGCTGCGAGTCCCGAGGGCTGACGCTGACCGAGCAGGCGAGGCCGGAGCCCGCGGTGCTTCGTCTCCGGGTGGAGCAGCCGACGCCAGGCGCTGAGCACCCCCTCACCAACGGCGCGAGCTACTACTCCCAGTCCGACGTCGTGATAAACGCTGGAGAGACCATCACGATCGTGTGGAATGTCACCTCTTCCGTCGCGCTCACCCGCCAGTACATCCAGATCGGCTCTACGATCGGCGACCAGATGCCCACAGAGCATCACCTCCCCGGTCTTGACGAGCGGAGCATGTCGTGGCGCGCACCGGACCTCGCCGCGACGGATGTCTACATCCTCGTCTCGGCGGACAACACCGATGGCGCACGAGCGCAGCACATGGTCCGTGGCCTCACGATCCGCCGCGAGCAGTCCACACCGTCGTTGGAGGTACAGCTCGCCCGCAGCGGCTTCCTCGCCCACGCGACGCCAGAGGTCTATGGGGACGGGCCACAAGACCTGATCTGGCGTGTCAGCGGCGCCCAAGGCCCCGTCGAGTTTGACCTGCGGATGGACGTTCCCGGCGGGTCACCCGTGACCTTGGCCACGGGGATCCCAGGCGTGCCTCATGCCGATGGTTTTCTCTGGAGCTGGCCCCAGGCGCAGATCGCGCAGCTTGAGACCGGCTGGGGGCGCACCATCACCGTGCGGGCAAGAGACACGGTCACCGGGCATACGGCCACGAGCACGAGCGCGCCGTTCATCACCGTGAAGATGATGGGTGTGCAGTATATCGAGCAGTACCCCGGCCGGTTCTGGCGAAGCGGGTACCTCTGGCAGCATGTCTGGAGCAGCTCCGGCGGGCGAGGGGCCGTTGAGGGCCAGGCGCCGACCTACCACTGCCACGCCCGTCTCACCCTGGGCAACCCCGGAGAAGGGGGCGCCACCTTGGCCCAGGTCGGAGGCGACGGGCTGAGCCAGGCCACCTTCTTCTTGCCGCCAGGGACCTTGCGGTTCGGAGAGGGCACGCGGGCCTTGAGCCGTCGGGTACAGTCCGACAACATCGGCCTCCGCTACACCGTCGCGACTGAGGAGGGTCAGGCTCCGCTGCTCGCTGAGCCAAAGCGTGGTCTTGACTCTGTGCGCGCTTCGTCGGACTACATAGGCCTTTTGGTAACCCAGATCGAGGGGTTGGGTCCCCAGCTCACGCGCCTGCGCGAGGGTGATGAGGTGTTCGCCGAGCGGGCGACGCGGCTTGTGAAGGAGGTACTTTCTGTCGTGATCCCGTGGTGTCGCCCCTGCGATCTGGAGCGGCATGACGACCCGCTCCAGGCGATGACCTCGGCCTTCTGTCAACAGCGCGGGCTGGACCCGCTGGACTCCTTCGAGGAGGGGATGTCGCTCATCGAGCTCATCGAGAACAACAACCCGTTGGCGAACGAGATGTGTAAGGTCTGGATCGGCGACCCCAGCCAGCCGGTTGCATTGCTCACCGAGCAGCTAAAGC
>JBEAVX010000759.1:0-3918 GCA_041160755.1 Pseudomonadota bacterium | reverse complement strand
CACCGGGCGAGCCGCTGCGGTGAGGCGCCGCCGACC
Organism: Pseudomonadota bacterium; assembly: GCA_041160755.1. GTDB lineage: Bacteria > Myxococcota_A > UBA796 > UBA796 > CAJQPC01 > JADKFE01. Next base: position 3,882 of record JBEAVX010000759.1, on the reverse strand, counting down.
CCCCTTGGCGTCGCCTGCCTCGGCCACAGCACGCCGGGATCTGTTCACTGACGCTGGTTCACCGAGAGAGTGGGAGCAGGGAGTCCTATGCGCTGGCAGCTCGTAGATCGCATTGATGAGCTCGTAGAGGGCAAGAGCGCCGTCGGGGTGAAGTGTTTCACCCTCTCGGAGCCCTTCTTCGCCGACCACTTCCCCGGCTTCCCCGTGGTGCCGGGGGTGCTCCTCTTGGAGTCCATGGCCCAGCTCGCGGGCAAGCTCATCGGCTTCACGGTGAAGCGCCAGCGCGGCGACTGGCCGTTCCCGATCTTCACCATGGCCAACCATGTGAAGTTCCGGCGGTTTGTGCGGCCCGGCACCATCGTTCAGCTCCACGTTGAGCTCACGAACCTCTCGCCCGAGAGCGCCGCGGTGAAGGTGCAGGCCAAGGTGGACGGCAAGCTGCACGCCCAGGCTGAGGAGTTCTTCGTGTTCAACGCCGTGCCGCTCCTGGACGACGCCGAGCGCCGCCGGGTGGAGAACCTGGAGCGCCAGGCCCTGCGGCTCTTGTGGGCGGACTACCCCCGCGACATGCTCCAGGAGGCCCAGTGAGCGCGCGCCGCCGGGTCGTCGTCACCGGCATGGGGATGATCACCCCCGTAGGCCGTGACCTGCCGAGCACCTGGGACGCGCTCATGGCCGGGCGATCCGGCGTCGGGCCCATTCAGCGGTTTGACGCGCGCAGCTACCCGGTGACCTTCGCCGCCGAGGTCGATCGCCCCAGCGCCAGCGACCCCGCCGAGTTTAAGCTCGACCTCGCCCGGGTCGCCGTCGCCGAGGCCCTCGCGGGCTCCGGTCCCCTGCCCTACGATCCCGAGCGCATCGGGGTCTGCGTGGGCTCCGAGGCCGCGCGTCCGCCCCTGGAGGCCATCGCCCGGCAGCTCCGCCACAACACCGTCGCGACGCTCGCCGAGATGCGCCGGGGCGCGCCCGACGCCCCCTCCCGCATGGTCGCGGAGCTCGTCGGCGCCCGGGGCCCCGTGAGCACGGTGTCTACGGCCTGCACCTCGTCGTCCCAAGCCGTCGGCGAGGGCGCTTTGCGGGTGCGGCGGGGCGAGGTGGACGCGATGATCGTCGGCGGCGTCGATGTGCTGGTCGATCCGGTGATGGTCGTGGGTTTTGCGCTCTTGGGCGCGCTCTCGACCCGCAACGATGACCCGGTTCGGGCGAGCCGCCCCTTTGACCGCAGCCGCGACGGCTTCGTGCTCGGCGAAGGCGCGGGCTTCTTGGTGTTGGAGGAGGCCGAGGCCGCGATGAGGCGGGGGGCGACGCCGCTGGTTGAGCTCTCGGGCTTCGGCTGCTCGTGCAACGCCTACCGCATCACCGACTCCCCGCCCGACGGTCGCGGCGCGGCGCTGGCGATGATCGACGCCCTGCGCGACGCGGGCCTGCGCCCTGAAGACATCGGCTACATCAACGCCCACGGCACCTCGACGCCGATGAACGACGCCAGCGAGGCCCGGGGCATCCACACCTGCTTCGGGGCCCACCGCCCGGCGGTCTCGTCCACGAAGTCGATGATGGGCCACCTCGTCGCGGCCTGCGGCGCCGTGGAGGCGATCGTCTCCGCCCTGGCGATCCGCGAGGGGCGCCTGCCGCCGACGATCAACCTCGACCAGCCCGATCCCGACTGTGATCTCGATCACGTCGCGAACGTCGCCCGCGAGGCCCAGGTCCAGCACGCGATGACGAACGCCTTCGGCTTCGGCGGCTCCAACGGCACGCTCTTGCTCTCACGCTGGGAGTCTTGAGTGCCCCGCGTCGCCGTCACCCGGGTTGAGCTGTCGTGTGCCCTGGGCGAGGACGTGCTGGGCGTCGTCGCCGCCATCGAGGCCGGGAAGACCGGGCTCACCCCGCTCCAGCTCGCGGCGCACCCCGGCGCGGTCGGCGGCGTGGTGCCCGGCCCCGATCTCAAGCCTTGGCTTCTGCGCCGCAAGGACGTGAAGCTGCTGAGCCGCTCGGCGATCCTCGCCCTGCCGGTCTGTGGCCGGGCGCTCCAGGGGCACGAGGCGCCAAAGGACCAGCTCGGGCTCTACTTCGGCGTGCGCCGCGAGCCGCCCGACGTCGAAGAAGGCCACGCCACGATGGAGGCCTCGGCCAAAGACGGCGCCGTGGATCTCCTCCAGCTCTCCACCGCCGGCAAAGACGTCTACCCGCCGCTCCTGCCCCTGCGCACCTTGCCGAACCTCGTGCTCGCCCATGTGGCGATCAACCTCGGCGTCATGGGGCCCTCAGACACCTTCGCCGGGGGCCCCGTCGCCGGGCTCATGGGGCTGCGTGAGGCGGCCTGGGCGGTCGTCGAGGGGCGCTGCCCGGCGGCCTTGGTGTGCGCCGCAGACTCCGCTGTAGACGCCACCTCCTTGCGTGACCTGCGCCGCGTCGGCGTCCAGCGCGCGCCGGGGGAGGCCGCCGTGGCGATCGTCCTGGAGCCGCTCGGCGCCTCCGGCACGCTGTTTGAGCTAGAGGTGGGCCCCACGGGCTCCGGCGACGACACGATCACCCCGCTCGCCCACCACGCCACGCTCGGCGTCTGTGGGGTCGCCGATGGCCTGCTGGCGCTCTTGCTCTCTCCCCCCGGGCCGCTCCGCCTCGCCGACGGCTCAGGCGCTTGGGTGGTCGTGGCCCGCGCGCCCTGGCCGGGCCGTGATAGGATGCCTGCGGCCGCAGAGGATGACGCCCCTTGACCACGCGCGAGACCGCACGACGCTTCCACTTCCTGCGTGAGATCGCCTCCGGGGGCTTCGGGAGCGTGTTTCTCACGAAGGTGATGCACGCCGATGGCTTCTCTCGCCTCGCGGCCGTCAAGCTCCTGCACCGCCGCTGGTCGGAGAACGAAGAGATCGCGCGCCGGATGCGTGACGAGGCGCGGCTCTTGGGCTGGCTTCGGCATCGCAACATCGTCGATGTGGTTGATCTCACGTCCATCGACGGTCGCGCCGCCGTCATCATGGAGTTCTTGGAGGCCGTAGACCTCAAGTACATCGTGCAGGACATGGCCGAGCGCGGTGAGCTGGTCCCGGCCAAGGTCGCCATCGAGATCATGGCGCTCGTCGCCTCGGCGCTGGACGCGGCGTACAACCGCCCGCCCTTCCCCGGCGAAAAACCCCTGCGGGTGATTCACCGCGACATCAAGCCCTCCAACATCATGCTCGACGACGTCGGCATGGTGAAGGTCCTCGACTTCGGCGTGGCCCGGGCCGACTTTGAGTCCCGGGAGTCCCACACCCGCGAGCTGCAGTTCGGCTCCGTCGACTACATGCCGCCCGAGCGCCTGTTCTTTGAGCCCGAGACGCCGGCGTCGGACGTCTACTCCTTGGCGGCCTCGGTCTACGAGCTCCTCGTCTTAGAGAAGTTCGGCAAGGCGCGTGGGCGGCCCCAGAAGCACCAGGCCTTCGTCGCCGAGCGTATGGCGTTCATGCGCGGCGTGCTCCAGGTGACGAGCGCCCAGGCTGAAGAGATCGAGCAGCTCGTCTCGACCTGCCTCTCCTATGAGCACTCCGAGCGCTTCACCGCCGCCGACGTGTACACCAAGGCCCGCGCCTTGGCCCGGCGCATCGAGGGCCCCGACCTGCGCGAGTGGGCGGAGACGGTGATCCCGCCCCTGGTGCGGGCGTTTGAGGCCGCGCCGCGTGAGGCGAACCCGCTCATCGATCAGGTGCTCAACGAGGACTCTCACGCCCTCGATGACGGTGGAGACGCCGTCGCCGCCGCCGCCGCGGCCTCGATCGCGGCGGCCGCCGCCGCCAGCGGTGGAGACGAGGTCCCCCGCAACGACCCCCGCTGGGAGGCGCTGCGCCAGGCGGCCTTGGCCGAGCTGAAGCCGAGCCCCGATGAGCTGCCCCCCGC
>JBEAVX010000736.1:0-8315 GCA_041160755.1 Pseudomonadota bacterium | reverse complement strand
CATCCACGGGGGCCGGGTGAGCGCCCTGCGCGCCGGGGCGGAGTCGGCGATCTTGGAGCGGTGGGAGCTGCCCTTGGGCGCGGCCTTCGGCGCGAGCCTGCCGCTGCCCGGCGCTGAAGGCAGCCCCGAGCGCCGCCGCTACGCCACGGCCCGAGACGGCGCCTGGGAGTCCCAGTGGGGGGTGGAGTCCCCGTTCCGCCTGTTCCACCTGCGCCCGGAGCAGCCGCCCTCGGGCGGGGTGCTCACCGTGCCCGGCGCGGGCTGTGACGACGGTGACCCCACCTGCGACGCCGAGGTGCGCGCGGTCTGGCCACGGGCCGAGGGCGCGATCCTCCTGGGATCCTACGGCGTTCACCAGGATCGTGCGGACATCGCCGGGTTCGTTCAGGAGGTCGACGACTACGGCCTGCTCGTCCAGCACCGCATGGTGAGCGAGATCACCGACGTCGGTCACCCCTATGAGCTCGTCGCCGAGCGCGCCTTCGCCTGGCCCGGCGGCGGTGTCGGCGTGCTGGGATCCTTCGGAGGCGACGATCACCAGCGCCTCGGCACCTGGATCACCTCCAGCTTTGACGGCGTGGCCCGGGATCTCCGGTTCACGAACTCCGCCTGGGCCGACGGGCCCCCCGCCGTGGTGGACGACGGCGCCGGGGGGATCTGGCTGCTCTCGCCGTCTGACACCGAGGGCCGGGGCCTGAGCGTGCTGCGCCTCGACGGCGATGGCCGAGAGGTCGAGCGCCGCAACGTGGCCCTGCCGCCCTCAGACCGGAAGCCCCGGCGCTGGGGCTTGGGCCGTGTGGGCGAGGAGCTCATGATCGTCGTCGTGCGGGTGGGGGTGGCCGGGGGCACCCAAGAGATCGTGCAGATCGCGCTCTCGGTCACCACGGAGAGCCCACCTCGGCAGAAGGTGACGGAGGAGCCGATCGGCGTGCTCGTGGATGAGCTCTACGTGCGGGCCGATGGCCTCGTGCTGGTCGGGAGCCACGGCGGGCCCGACGACGCCCCGGCGGAGGTGGCGCTCCGCCTGCTCACGCCGCCCTGACCGGTCGGCGCAGCAGCGCCTCGACGGCGGCGATGGCCTGGGCCCGGCGGGTGTCAAAGCCGCCCGAGAGGGTGATCAGCTCGCCGGGCTGGGCCAAAAACGCCGCCTTGAACCGCTCAAACAGCTCGTGGCGGCGCTCGGGGAAGTGGCGCTGGTTGTCGTCTACCCACGGCACGTCGACGTCGAGGAGCAGGGTGAGGTCGTAGGCGCGCTGGTTGGCCTCGGCGCGGATCCAGTCCGGGCACTCCCCAAACAGCAGCTCCGACCAGATCACCGTCGTCGTGAGGTCGGTGTCGCAGAACAGCACACGGTTGGCCTGCCGGGCGAGGGCCTCCTCGCTGGCGCGCTGGCCTCGGGCGATGCGGGGGATGTCGTCGAGATCGCAGCGACCACCTTTGGGCTCCAAGAGCGGCCGGGCGTACTCTTCTGCGAAGCAGGTGCCGAAGTGGGCGGCGAGCTCCGCGGTGAGGGTGCTCTTGCCCGTTGACTCCGGGCCGACGATCCGCACCCGGCGCAGGTAATAAGGTCGCACGACTGGGGGAATAAATCGCCAGTGGGCCATGGGGTCGGCGCGGATGGCCCGGGCGCTCACGGGCACGGCGCGGCGGTAGAGGTCCACGGGCACAAACTCCGCGCCGAGCTCGGCGGCGAGGCGCTCGCCGTAGGGCTCCGAGGCGAAGACGCGGTGAATCGGCGCGGGCACCGACGCGCGGATGAGCCGACGCCAGATGTCCCAGAAGCGCGGGTGGTCGTCGGGGGTCTGGGGCACGACCTCGGCGTAATGCACGATCTCGCAGCGGGGGAACATCTCGCGCATCCAGGCCGCGCGGAGCTCGCCGGGGATCGGCTCATCAGGCAAGGTGCAGACGAGCACGGTGAGCTTGTCGCACGCGGCCCGGGCGAAGTCCACGAGGTAGGCGTGGCCTTGGGTGGGCGGCAGAAACTTCCCGAGCAGCATCCCGTGGGTCAAGACTCCACCTCCTTCAGCCACGCGCGAAGGCCCACCACCGCGAGGCCCAAGAACACGGTGTACAGCGCGCAGGTCAACCATAAACCCTTCGCGGCGTACATCGGCACCGACAAGACATCAACCCCGATCCACACCACCCACGACTGCCAGATCTTCCGGCTCATCCAGGCTTGGGCCAACAACGAGAAGGTGGCCGTGGTCGCGTCGAGCCACGGCAAAGATCCATCGGTGAGGCCCGCGAGGGCGGCGCCTGCGGTGAGGCTCACCGCCGTGGCCAAGGCGAGGCCGCCCCAGAGCTCTCCTGTTCGAGCGCCCCGAACCGGCAGGCGGCCGCCCAGCTCGCCACCCCGGGCCCACACCGCCCAGCCGTAGAGCTGAAGCACGACGTAGACGCCTTGCAGCGCCATGTCCGCGTAGAGCTTGGCCTCCCAGAAGATCACGAGGTACAGCGCGACCATGCCCAGGCCCGTGGGCCAGCACCAGAGGCTCTGTCGGGCGGTGAGCCACACCGAGGCGAGGCCCAGGGCGGTCGCCGCGCCTTCGATCGGCGTCATTCAGCTCCAGGCCTCGCGGGTCCAGGCGGGCCAGGGCAGGGGAGGCAGCCCCAGGCGTGGCTCGGCGATCTTGGCCTCATCCCAGAACGGCAAGGCGGCGAGGAGCGCGGCCTGATCCTCAAACAGAGGGCAGGTCGCGGCCAGCTCATGGCCGTCGTCGCGGCGCAGCCGAAGGCTCAGGCTGTGAAGCCCCATACGCTGCAGGCCGCGCTCCTCACGCCAGGCGCGGTTCACCCGGGTGTCGCCGTGGTTGTGATCGCCGAGGATCGGGTGGCCGAGATCCCGGACGTGGCGGCGCACCTGGTGGAATCGCCCGGTGTGGGGCCGCACGGCGAGCAAGGACGAGCGCGGGGCGTGGCACCGGCCCAGGCACCAGACCTCGCTGCGGGCGTCCTTGAGGATGCCCTGGTCATCCTTCATCGGGTTGGTGACGTCCACCACGCCGTCCCAGCGGAAGTAGCCCCGCACCAAGGCGAGGTAGAGCTTGTCCGCGTCGGCGAACCCGGTCTGCCAACGACCGGCCTCCTCTGCGCTCAAGGCGAAGGCCAGGCAGCCCGAGGCCTGGCGATCGAGGCGGTGCAGGGGGTAGACAAGCTGCCCGAGCTGGTCCCGCAGCACCTGGAGCGCCGCCGGGGCGTCCCGGGAGAGCGGCCCCCGGTGGACGAGCAGCCCGGGCGGCTTGGCGATGACGATCCAGCCGTCGCCCTCGGCGAGCACGGCGAGGGATCGTGGAGGATCACGATCCTCTTCAGCGAGATCGTGATCGCCCTCGGGCGCCAAGGGATCGTCGTCGAGCATCACAGGCTCGTGTTGAAGAACAGCACCACCCGCCCGGCCTCGGTGTTGGCCCCGGGGCCGCCCAGCGCGAGGTCTTGAAGGCCGTCTCCGTCGAGATCCCCGACGCCCATGTCTCGCCCGACGGCCTCGGCGGCCTCGTCCCCCGCGAAGAGCGTGTCGGCGTCGCCGAGCACGACCACGCCGCTGAGCGGCCCATAAAACAGGCCCACGGCCCCGGCGTTTGAACCCCAGGCCTGATCCCGAGAGTACGACCCGATGAGCAGCTCATCCGCGCCGTCGCCGTCGAGATCATCGGCGCGTAGGCCCTGGTAGGGCGCGCCCATATAGACGTAGGTGCTCTCCTCCGTCGCCTTAAACACCGCGTCGGAGCCGGTGAGCGACGCGGAGGTGAACGGGCCGGAGAAGACATAGACCGCGCCCGCGGCGGTGGCGACGGAGTCGTCGTAGCGCGCGCCGACGATGAGGTCCGTGGCGCCGTCGCCGTCGAGATCCCCGACGTTGAGCGCAGATCCGAAGGAGTCCGAGGTCTTGAGGCCGCTCAAGGTGACATCGGCGTCGGAGACCGTGTAGCTGCCCTCGGGCGGGGCGGAGAACAAGAAGGCCTTGCCTGAGCCGCCCGCGCCGATCGCCACGTCACCGACGCCGTCGCCGTCGAGATCCCGCCCGACGGTGGCGGAGTAGCCGACGTACTGGGAGCTGCCCGAGGCGTCCCCGGTGAACACCCAGGCCGCGGCGTCGGCCTCGGCGGTGCCCAGCTCGTCGGCGGAGAGGACGAACACGCCCCCGGCGCCTGTGGCGGGCACGTCATAGCCTGAGGCGCCGACGACGAGCTCTACGACGCCGTCTCCGTCGAGATCCCCGCTGGCGTCGGCCAGGTAGTAGCCCAAGGTGTCCGACGTCGCCGCGCCGAGCACGGTGAGGTCGGCGGACGCCACGCTGAGGTCTGTCGCCAGCGCGCCGCCGAGGAACAGGTAGACCGCCCCGGCGTCCGTCGCGCCGTCATTGTTGCCATAGGCTGTCAGGATTACCTCGTCGGCGCCGTCGCCGTTGACGTCCGGCGCGAAGCCCAAGGCGTAGCCGAGGTTGTCTGAGGCGCCTTTGCCCAACAGCGTCACGTCGGCGTCGCTCACGTCGAGGCTGTCTCCGGCGGTGAACGGGCCATAAAAGAGGTACGCCGCCCCGGCGCCCGTGGTCGCGGTGTCTGCGCCGTAGGCCCCGACGAGCAGGTCGGCGTAGCCGTCGCCGTTGGCGTCGCCGTCGGCGCTCACGGCGTAGCCGAAGTAGTCCCGCGACGCGCCGCCCGAGATGCTCACGTCGCCGCCGCTCAGCACCACGGGGCAGCCGCCGTCGGCGTCCCCGTCGCAGTCGTTGTCGATCCCGTCGCCGCAGACCTCGATCTCGCCGGGGCTGCGGTCTTGGTCGGCGTCGTCGCAGTCGCCCGCCGCGCTCACCAAGCCCTCGGGGGGATCGCAGGTGGTCTCGCCGTCGCCGACGCCATAGCCGTCGCCGTCGCCGTCCTCATACCAGGTGAGCCGGCCGCTCACGGAGTCGTCCTCGTCATCCGAGAGGCCGTCGCAGTCGTTGTCGAGGTCGTCGCAGACCTCGACCCCGTCCGGGTTGACCTCGGGCGCCAGGTCGTCGCAGTCCAGGGCGTTGTCGACGTAGCCGCTCGGCGGCAGGCAGGAGACGAGGGTGTACTCGCCGCCGTAGCCGTCCTCGTCGATGTCGCTGTACCAGACGGCCTCGGGGTTGAGCCCGGCGTCGCCGTCGTTGCAGTCGTCCGCGTTGCCGACGTAGCCCTCTGGGGCCTCGCAGGCGATGATCTGGCCGCTGGACGACTTGCCGAAGCCGTCGCCGTCCTTGTCGCCGGTCCAGGTGGGGGCGTCGATGGCGTCCTCGTCGATGTCGCCGTCGCAGTCGTTGTCCTCCAGGTCGCAGCGCTCGTCGGCGCCGGGGCCGCTCAGCGGGTCGAGGTCGTCGCAGTCGGCGTCGTTGTCGACGTAGCCCAGGGGCGCGACGCAGTCGGTGGAGGCGAAGGCGCCGTCGCCGTGACCGTCGCCGTCGGCGTCCCGCCAGAAGCCCGGGCCGTCTACGCCCGACTCGTCGATGTTCCCGTCGCAGTCGTCGTCCACACCATCGCAGCGCTCCTCCGCGCCGGGGTACCGCGCGTCGTCGGCGTCGTCGCAGTCCACGGTGAGCGGGAAGCCGTCGCCGTCCTCGTCCGTGCGCAGCTCCTTGTCGCAGGCGGGGAGGAGGCTCACGGCGGCGGCGAGCAGAAGGGCCAACGGCAGGCTGGGAGGGCGCATGGGGGCTCCAGGAGTGACCTGGCACTTTAGCCCAGGTGGGCGGGGAGGGGAAGCGTCCGGGCCAAGGCGCCGAGCGCAGAGGCGCAAGGATCCTTGAGGCTTAAAGTCGCAAGGATCACGTTCTCAATGTGATCCTTGTGTGATCCCCTCATGTGAAGTCCAGGCTTTACACTTGCCACGTCAATACTTTTGTGTCACCTTCGGAGGGCTGTCGCTGACTTGTGCTGTCAAGAGCCGAGGTGATGCTGATGCTGAAGCTGTCGCCGGAAGTGGCGGATGACCTGCGTCCTCGGCGGGTCATCCGCTCGCTCCCACTCCCTTTCCTCAAGTGGGTTGGCGGAAAACGCCAGCTCATCCCGTCCCTGGAGCGCCTGCTGCCCCGGCGGATGAACCGCTACTTCGAGCCCTTCGTGGGCGGCGGGGCGCTGTTCTTCCACCTCAAGCCGGTGAAGGCCGCGCTGTTCGACATCAACCGGGAGCTCATCGACACCTACCGCTCGGTGCGGGACGTCGTGGACGGCCTCATCGGTGAGCTGCGGTCGATGCCGCACAGCGAGGAGCACTTCTACGCGCTCCGCAACGTGCGGCCCGACGATCTCAGCGTGGTGCAGCGCGCCGCGCGGATGATCTACCTCAACCGCACGGGCTTCAACGGCCTGTACCGGGTGAACCGAGAGGGGCGCTTCAACGTGCCCTTTGGGCGCTACGCGAACCCGACGATCTGCGATCCTGAGAACCTCCGGGCCTGCTCGGCCAGCCTCAAGGGCACGGAGATCGTCTCGCGATCCTTCGACGAGATCGAGGAGATCGCCGCCCCCGGCGACTTCGTCTACTTTGATCCGCCCTACGTCCCGGCCTCGCCCACGGCCTCGTTCACGTCCTACGCCGCCGACGGCTTCCGCATGGCGGATCAAGAGCGCCTCGCGAACCTGTTCCGGCGCCTCGCCGAGCGCGGCGTGAACGCGATGTTGTCGAACTCCGACACCCCGATCACCCGCGAGCTGTACGAGGGCTGCTTCGGCCAGCGCGTCATGGCGCGCCGCAACGTGAACTGCGACGCCACCCGGCGCGGCGCCGTCGGAGAGCTCGTCGTGACGAACTACATGCCGCCGCGCGCGGACGTCGAGCGCATCACCTTGGCGCCAGAGCAAGAGCTCCCCGCGGTCGCCCTCGCCTCTTGAGCCTCGGCGGGGCATGATGGGCGTTATGCCCGCCGACCGTCCCAGCGCTGGCCTCACGATCCCGGCCCTCGTCGGTCGGGAAGAGGAGAAGCGCGCGCTGCGGGCGGCCTTGTGGGAGCCGGGCAACGATCACCGCGTCGTGTGCCTGGAGGGCCCTCCTGGCGTCGGGCGCCGGGCGTTGGCGCGATGGGCGGCGGCCCGGGGCAACGATCACCCGGTCATCCTCTCGCCGACCTTGCCGCCCCTGCGTGGGCGCCACGACGGCCTCCGCGCGGCCACACGCCGCGCCTTGGTCGGTGAACAAGGCCCCGAGGCGCTCACGGCCTGGGCGGGGCATGATCCCGCCCTGCGCCGGGCGCTCACCGAGCTGTTTTTTCCCCAGCCGGCCTCACGATATTGCCTGTTCAACCGGGCGACCTTGTTCTGTGAGCTGCTCTTGGGGCTCTCTGAGCGCCACGGCGGCGCCCCGGTGGTGCTGCTCTTGCCCGAGGCCCACCGCGCCCCCGAGGCGTTGGAGCTGGTCGCGGCCATCGGCGCCCCTGGCGTCTGCCCGCCGCTCCGGGCGATCCTCACCTTAGATCCCACGGCCCTGGAGCCCCTCGCCCGCGCCGCGTGGGAGCGTCTGGGCGCCCTGCGTGTGCCGGTGCGCCCGCTCCGCGACGACGAGCTGGGCCTGTGCCTCACGGGATCGTTCTTGTCCGATCCCCACGAGCGCGCCGCGCTCCTCAAGGCCGCCCAAGGCCGCCCGCTCTTCGCCCGTGAGCTGGGCCTCGATCGGGCGCTCTTTGGCCCCTTCGCCGAGGGCCCGCTCCCAGACACCTTGCCCGGCCTCTGGGCGCACCGCCTGGAGCGCGCGCTCTCGGCGCACCCCGAGCCCTGGCGTCGGGGCCTAGAGCTCGCCGCCGCCTTGGGCGAGACCTTACGCCTGGAGGAGTGGTGGGAGGCCTGCCAGGTGGCGGCGATCGACTGCCCGGCCGAGGCCTGGAGCGCCTGGGAGGAGACCGGGTTGTTGGCGCTCTCGCCGATGGGGCTCGGCCTGCGCACCTTCGCGCACCCCAGCCTCCGCGAGCACCTCACCACCTCGGCGCGGTCGTCGCGGCGCTGGGCGCGGTATCACCTGGCCTGCGCGCAGCTCGCCAGCCGCGCCCGAGACGTCGCGTCCCAGGAGCGCCACGGCGCGCATCTCCTGGAGGCCGGGGCGTTTGAGGAGTGCCTCACGCCCCTCGCTTCAGCCGCCCTGGAGCACCTCCGCGCCGGTGACCTCGCCCGAGGGGAGGCCCTGCTTGACCGACGCGCCCAGGCGCTGGACACCCTACGCATCCCCTATGACGACCCCCGCCGCTGCGTCGACTGGCTCCTTCGCGCCCGCATCCGCCGGGTCGGCGGCCAGCTCGCCATGGCCCGGCGCATCGCCGCCCGCGCCGAGCGTGTGGCGCGCTGGGCCGGAGAAGAGGAGGTGCGCGC
>JBEAVX010000703.1:0-3064 GCA_041160755.1 Pseudomonadota bacterium | reverse complement strand
GCGATGGGGGAGAGCTGGATGGGCCGCTCGGCCGACGGGAAGTCCGACATGGGGCACCTGGGCGCTTGGGGTAGATCCCCAGGATAGCCACAGGCTTGGGGGGTGGCAATCAGGAAGGTGCGGGGTGGGCGCGGAGTGCGGGCAGGTTTGGGGACAACGCAGACGGGGGCTTGATCGTCGCGCCCCTTGACGTGTCGCTCCTCTTTTGAGAAACAAAGAGCCGAAGGTCTCTTCTGCTGAGGCGAGGTGTTGTGTGCGTCAGAAGGTCGGGTTGATCGGGTTGGTCTTGTGTTGGAGCGTCGCCGCCGCCGAGCCGGAGCTGCCCGCCGCTGAGGCCCCCGCCGCTGAGGCCCCCGCCGCTGAGGCCCCCGCTGGCGTACGTCCTGTTGCCTGGCGGGAGGTGAAGGCAAAGGTCAACGCCCAGCCAAGCTACCCCCGAGCGGCCCGCAGACAGAACCTTGAGGCGGACTGCAAAGTGCGGGTGTTCATTGATGAGCAGGGGATGCCGATGTCGATGGAGGTCATCGCCTGCCCTCCGATGTTCGTCGAGAGCGTGACCGAAGCCGCGATGGCCAGCCGCTTCTTCCCGTTCGCCCCGGAGGGTATCCCGCTCAAAGTGTCGTTTGTCTACAACTATAAGTTCCGCTTGGCCGACTCGTCCGCGTCCGCCCCACCGGCGCCGCTGCCTCCCGCCGGAGACTTCACCCGCCGGACGCTCTCCGCGCCGCGCTGCCCGCCGATCGCCCCGGTGCTTTACCCCGAGGCTGCCCGCGCCGAGTACCACGAGTCCCGCTGCCGGGTGATGCTCTACTTCAACACGGATGGGGAGGTCATTCACACCCATCCGATCGCCTGCACCGAGCCGTTTCTCTCGGCGGTGCGTGAGAGCACCCAGGCCCTCGTCTGCGAGCCCGTTCAGCGACGCGGTGAGGCCATCCCCGCGAAGGCTGTGTACACCGTCTTCTTTTGGAGCTGAGGTGGCCCAGGCTCCAGAGCGCGCTGTGGGCGCCTTCGCGAAGATCGTGTGATCGTGTCGTCCCTTGACGCGCTCCCTCAACCCTGCGAAACGTCCTATCAACGGTCCTTTCTTCTAAGCTTGAGGTGCAGAGTGCGTCAGATCGTCCTCGTGATCGGGTGGGTCTTGGGCTGGAGCGTCGCGGCCGCAGAGCCGGAGGTGCCGGTCGTCGGGGCCCCCACATCGGCGCAGCCCACGGCGGAAGGGGCCTCCGAGGGCGTGGTCGAGGTCAAGAGGGCCGAGGTCACGCCCAAGAGCAGGGAGGTGCCAAGGTACCCCGCCGAGGCGCGTCTGATGAGCACGGAGGGCAGCTGTAAGGTCCGCATCATCCTCGACACGACCGGGCAGCCAGAGCGGGTCGAGGTGCTCGCCTGCGACCCCTACTTCATCTGGACCAGCGTAGACGCCGCGATGAAGAGCCGTTTTCACCCGGTGATTGTGAACGGCGAGCCAGTCAGGGCCGCGTTCATCTACGTCTACAAGTTCAAGCTCTCGGGCGACGGCCCGCCGCCGCCGCCGCCGCCCGTCCTGGACCCGCCCTTCGTGATTGAGGCGCTGCCTCCGATCCCAGAAGGCCGGTTCCGCGAGGTGAGCTTCACTGAGCTGACCTGTGATCAGCTCGCCCAGGTGGCCTTCCCTGAGCAGGCCCTCGCCGCAGGCTTTGAGTCCCAGTGCCGGGTGATGCTCTACTTCAACGCCCAAGGAGAGGTCATCCACACCGAGCCCCTCGCCTGCGGAGAGCCCTTCATCTCGGCGGTGAGCGCCCCCGACCAGCCCTTCCTCTGTCAACCGATGGAGCGGCGCGGCGCCGCCATCCCCGTGAAGACCGAGTACACCTTCAACTTTGAGATTCGTTGAGCCGAGGGTTGGCGCGCCCGCCCCTTTACACCCGCCGCCTTCGCGTTCACCCCTCCATCAAAGGCCCCCGACCGGGGCCCGATGGAGGTGCCTATGTTCGAGTCCGTCGCCACCGCCCGCCCGTCCCCGCGCCGCCGCAAAGCGGGCGCCCTGCTCTTGGCGCTCGTCTTCGTCGGCGCGGCCGCGAGCGCCGTAGGTCTCGCCGGGAGCCAGCTCGTCACCGAGCTCGCAGAGGGCCCGCCCATCGACGTGCGCTTAGAGGAGCCCATGGAGCGGCCGAGCTTGGGGGCGCCCGCCGCGCCCGCCGTCATCCGCCGGGGCGTCGAGGATCCGGGCGGTGAGGTCGCCGAGACCCCGCCGGAGGAGGCGCCGACGCCGACCGAGGCGCCCGCGCCCGACGCCGCGGTCACCGAGACCACCACGGAGATCTCCAACGGCCTCGGCAGCGGCACCCAAGGCCACCCCGACGGGGATCCCGACGGCGCGCCCGAGGGCGCACCCAACGGCGAAGGCTCTGGCGGCGACGGGGGAGAGGGCGGCGGCTTACGCTCGGTGCACTGGACGGAGGTGAAGGTCAAGCGCCAGGCCCAGCCGGTCTACCCACCTTCAGCCCAGGCGATGCACATGGAGGGGAGCTGCACGGTGCGCTTCGTCATCGACGAGCGCGGCGTGCCCACGAGCGTCACCCCGACGGCCTGCCCCGCGCCGTTCCAAGAGAGCGCCCTGGCCGCGGCGACCCAGTGGCGTTTTTACCCGATGAAGGTCAACGGCGTCGCCCAGCCCGCCACCTTCCAGCTCGTCATGCACTTCCGCCTCTCGGAGTGACCGCCGCTGACCGCGCGCCCGCGCGCCTGTCCGGGGTCATGCGCGCTCGTGAAGATCGTGTCGGCGCGTGGCGCTGCGCCCGCGTTTTTCGCCGCATTGGAACGAATCTCCCCGACTCGTGGTCGACCGCTCCCTGTTCAAGCGGGTAGAATCCTCATATAGTGGTCGGTCTGACCTTGAGGGCTGGTCGCCCTCGAAGGAGCGTGCCTTGTTCGACACCGTCGGCAAGAACCGAAAAGTGAACCGTCGGCGCCAGACCGGCGCCCTCATCCTCTCTGTGATCCTCATCGGCTCCGCCTTCTCGGCCTTGCTCTTCGCCGGTCGTCAGATCGTCGAGGAGGTCGCTGAAGAGGCCGTGGTCGAGGT
>JBEAVX010000695.1:0-5782 GCA_041160755.1 Pseudomonadota bacterium | reverse complement strand
GGACGCCTGGGCCCAGCTCGGCATCCCCGAGCGCATCGGCGTCTTGCGCCAGCTCCTCGCCGGGGTGCTGGACGCGGCCCCGGCGTGGGTGGCGGACGGCTGCCGGGCGAAGGGCATCTCGCCTGACGAGTCCCTCGCGGGAGAGGAGTGGCTGGCGGGCCCGGCCACCACCGTGCGCAACATCCGCCTGCTCATCGAGGCCTTAGAGGCCAAAGGCCAGCCGCGCCCCCCGGCGGTGAGCGCTCGGCCCAACGGCCAGCAGGTCGCCCGGGTGTTCCCGACGGGCCTCATGGACAAGCTGATGTTCGCGGGGGTCACCGCCGAGGTGCGCATTCAGCCGGGCAAACCCGCGAGCCAAGGCGCCATCTACCGCACGCCCAGCCAACAAGGCAAGGTCTGCGGGGTGCTCGGCGCGGGCAACGTCTCCTCGATCGCGCCGATGGACGTGCTGTACAAGCTGTTCGTCGAGAACGAGGTCTGCGTGCTCAAGATGAACCCGGTGAACGAGCACGTCGGGCCCCACATCGAGCGGGCCTTCGCGGCCTTGGTCGAGGCGGGCTATCTCGCGGTCGTCTACGGCGGCGTCGAGGTGGGCAAGACCCTCACCAGCCACCCGCTCATCGACACCTTACACGTCACCGGCTCGGACAAGACCTACGACGCCATCGTCTGGGGCGCCACCCCGGCGGAGCAGGCGAAGAACAAGGCCGCGGGCACGCCGATCAACACCCGGCCGTTCTCGGCGGAGCTCGGCTGCGTCACCCCGGTGCTCGTCGTGCCCGGCAAGTGGTCCGAGGCCGATCTCGACACCCAGGCCCGGCACGTCGTGGGCATGGTCACCCAGAACGCCAGCTTCAACTGCAACGCCGCGAAGGTGCTGCTCACGGCGAAGGGCTGGGATCAGCGCGAGGCGTTTCTGGCCAAGGTGCGGGAGCACATGAAGCTCGCCCCGGCCCGAAAGGCCTATTACCCCGGCGCCCAGCAGCGTTTTGAGGGCTTCTTGAGCCGGTACCCCCAGGCCGAGCGCCTCGGCGAGTCCCGGGACGGCGTGGTGCCCTGGACGTTCATCCCCAGCGTCGGCCAGACCCCCGATGAGTACGCGCTCTCGAACGAGGCCTTCTGCGGCGTGTTGACCGAGACGGCCCTGGAGGCCAACGACGCGGCGAGCTTCATCGACCAGGCCGTGCCCTTCGCCAACGACCGCTGCTGGGGCACGCTCTCGTGCATGATCATCATCGATCCCAAGACCGAGTCCGCCTTGGGGGAGCGGTTTGAGCAGGCCATCGACGAGCTCCGCTACGGCGGTGTGGGCGTGAACGTCTGGGCGGCGCTGAACTACGGCCTCGTCTCGACCACCTGGGGCGCGTTCCCCGGGCACCCGCCTGAAGACATCCGCTCCGGCGCGGGCGTGGTGCACAACACCTTCCTGTTTGACCACCCCGAGCGCTCCATCGTGCGTGGCCCCTTCCGGCCCAACCCCAAGCCCGTGTGGTTCCCCGACCACAAGAACCTCAAGGCCGTGGGCGAGCGCCTGGTGGCGATGGAGGCGTCGCCGGGCATCGGCGGCCTGCTGAGCATCGCCTTGGCGGCGTTTAAGGCGTGAGCCTGCCCGCGGAGACGGTGTTTCAGGTCATCGGCGCCGGGCGGGTCGGCCTCGCCTTGGCGTCGATGGGGCCGTCGCGCCTGCGTCGCCGGGGTGAGCCTGTGCTCGCCGAGGCGGGGCCGATCGTGGTCTGCGCCCGCAATGATGATCTGGAGGACGTCCTCGCCCTCGTGCCCGCCGCGCGCCGGGGCGACCTCTGCTTCGTGCAGAACGGGCTGCTCGGGCCTTGGTTCGAAGCGCGTGGGCTCACCGAGACCACCCGGGCGCTCCTCTACTTCGCCGTGCCCAGCCGTGGCGCGGCGGTGGAGGACGGCGGGGGCACCGTGGTCACCGGACCTTGGGCGGAGGCCCTCGTCCAGCGGCTCGGCCTCGGCGGCGTCTCCGCCCAGGTCGTCTCCGCCGCGCGGTTTGAGGCCGAGGCCGTCGAGAAGCTCGTGTGGAGCTGCGTGTTTGGCCTGCTCGCCGAGGTGTACAAGGCGCCGGTGGGTCGGCTCATCACCGAGCGCCGGGCCGAGGTTCAGGCGCTCACTGAGGAGCTCCTGACCGTGGCCGAAGCGGCGGGGCTGCCCCGGCCCGAGGGCGACGTCGTCGGGCGGCTCGTGGCCTACAGCGCGAAGATCCCCGGCTACCAGGGCGGGCTCAAGGAGCTTCCTTGGCGAAACGGCTGGTTCTTGGCGCGCCGGGCGACGCCGCTGCACGCCGCGCTTATGGATCGCGCGACGGCGGCCCGCTGACGAGCGCCGCCTCGTCGTCGATGAGCGGCACCCCTCGGGCGCGGAGCAAGGCCGCGAAGACCCCATCCCCGCGCCGCAGCTCACCGTCGATGTGGGTGGTTCCGACCCCACAAGACGGCGAGCGGGCCTTGAGCAAGGCGGCGTCGGCCTCCCCGGCGAGGGCCAAGGCGCGCTCTGCGCCGAGGCAGAACTGGGCGGTCACCTCGACGTCGTCGGCCTCGCGCCGCACCTGGGCCTCGCCGCGCCACACCGCCGCGCCGTCGCCGCCGCGTAAGTCCGCGCCGGGGCGAGGGGTGCCCAGCCCGCCGAGCTCTTCAGGGCAGACCGGCACCCACTCCACCCCGTCGCCGAAACGGGCGAGGGCGTCGGGCTTGGGTTTGGACGCGCCGTCGTATCGGCAGGCTCGGCCCAAGAGGCAGGCCGAGACGATCACCCTCAAGGGCCGCCGCCGTCGCCGTCGCTGCCGTCCGCCTTGGGCGTAGAGCCCGAGGCGACCACCCAGCCCGAGGCCTCCCCGGCGGAGTCGGTCACCATGGCGGCGAAGTCGTAGGTGGTGTTGTACTCCAAGGACTCGCCCACCTGGAGCTTGAGCAAGAAGGTCTCGGCCGTCCCGGCGCAGGCGTCGCTGCCCGAGGTGATCACCTTCTCAAACCGCGCCGCGGCGGGGGTGGCCGCGCCGTCGCCGTCGTCCTCCCAGTACACGCCGAGCGTGATCTGATCGAGGTTCCCGTCGGTGTCCGTGGCGTCTACGGACAGCAGCAGGGTGGGGTAATCTACGCCCTCAAAGCTGTAGAGCCCGCCGTTGGAGAGGGTCAACGAGACGGCCTCGGGGTTCGTCCCGCCGCACTGGGGCTCGTTCGTGTCGTCCCCGCCGCGAATCGGCGGCGCCTCATCGTCGCTGTCTTCGCCGCCGCTGCCCTTGCAGCCGACCGCCAAGGTGAGCACCGTCAGGACGACGGGCCAACGTGTCAGGTTCGAGCGCATGTCACCTCCATCTAGCCCGGCAAGATAGCATAGGGATTCAGGAGACACCTTGGCGACGCCCACCCGCACCTACCGTTACCTCAGAAACCAGCTCGGCAGCCTGCGCCGGGTCTACTGGCAAGGCAACACCATCACCCGCCGGGGCGATCTGGGCTCCCGTGAGGAGACCGTGCTCCTGCTGCACGGCTTTATGCAGACCCGGGCGGTGTGGGAGGTCATGGAGGATCGCCTGCGCTGCGACGGCTTCGGCGTGCTCTCGTTTGACCTGGGCGGGCTGTTCTACCGCTTCAACACCCGGCCCATCAGCCAGCTCAGCTCGGCCATCGCCGAGAAGATCGAGGGCATCTGCGCCCGGTACGGGGTGCGCCAGCTCCACGTCATCGGCCACAGCAAGGGCGGGCTCATCGCCCGGCACTATGTGCAGCACCACGGCGGCGCCAAGCGGGTGAAGAGCCTCGCCACCTTGGGCACGCCGCACCACGGCACGCCGACGGCGCTCTTGGGCGTGGCGATGTTCGGCGGCGGCCTGCTCTCGAAGAGCCCGTTTGAGATGTTGCCCAAGAGCCCCTTCGTGCGCCTGTTGGCCAAGGACACCTTCCCCGCGCAGATCCCGCTCACGTCGATCTTCTCGCGCACGGACCTCGTCTGCCCGTACTGGAGCGCGCGGCTCTTGCCCAAGCAGGGCGAGATGAACCTGAAGAACGTCGAGCTGACCGGCCTCGGCCACACCGAGCTGGCCTATGACATCGGCGTCTACCGCCATGTGCATGAGCACCTGCAGCGCGCCGTGGCCTTGTGGAAGGAGCGGGCGGTCAACACCCCGCCGCGCTGAGCGAAGCGGCGGGGTGCGCGGCGCGGCTACTTGTCGGCGTCGAGGCAGCAGCGGAAGGTGAGGCTGCCTTCAGAGAAGTCCATGTTCTCATCGACGAAGAAGGCGCAGCGGGTGCCGCGCTCGGCGTTGCCGCGCATACCGCCCTTGGCCAAGAACCGGCTGGTGGACTTGCCCGCGGGGGTGGACGTCCACTCGCGGAAGCCGCCGGAGAGGTCGTAGGCGCCATAGGGCGACATGCAGTCCGTGCGCTCACCGGCCTTGTAGGCCTCCTCCATGCCTACGCCGCACATCGTCGGATCGTGGGTGTCGCCGTAGCTGTAGATCTGGTTGGAGGGGCCCTTGCAGGCCTTCTCCCACTCCAGGGCCGAGCAGAGGCGCTTGCCGACCTTCTCGCAGGCCTCGGCGGCCTCGCCGTGGGTGACCTTGCCGACGGGCGCCTGACCGGCGCGGTTGGGGAACTCGTAGCGGTCCATAAAGTACGCGGGCACTTCAGTGACGCTGCGCAGAGGCTCGGCGGGGTTCACCAACGAGGCGTCTTCCCCGGCGAGGCGGCCCTGGATGAAGGTGCCGCCGGGGACGTAGATCATGTCGGGATGTTTGGCGAGCATCGCCTTGATCTCCGACTCCGACGGGATCGGGTTCGCGGCCTGCACCTGGCGCCGCACGACCTCGTCTTGGAGCTTCGCTTGCTCCATCGGGTCGCGCTGGGAGGTGAAGTAGAAGTAGCCGCCGATGCCGAGCACCGCGAGCAAGGCCACGCCCACCGCGGCGATGGTGCCACGGTTGGTGCCGCCGCTGCCGACCTCTTGGGCGTCGGGGCCCAAGGCGCGCTTGATGTCGAGGATCATGTCGTGCGCGGAGGGGTAACGATCCCCGGGCTCCGGGGAGAGCGCGAGCTCGACGACCTGATCGACGTGGGAGGGCAGGTCCTCACGCACCTGGGTGGGCGAGAAGAACGTGCCTTTGGGCACCTGGCCGCAGAGCAGCTCGTAGAGCAGCACGCCGACGGAGTAGACGTCGGCCTGGGGTTTGCCGGCTTGGCTGTACGAGGCGAGCTCGGGGGCGAGGTAAGACGTGTCGCCCGCGGAGTCGTAGCGGTCGCCCATGAGCTCGGGGGCGAAGAAGTCGGGCACGCCGAGGTCGGTCACCTTGATCGTGCGCACGACGCGGCTGCCGCCAGGGCCCGAGCGCTGCGTGGTGACGAGGATGTTCTCGGGCTTGAGATCGCGGTGGACGATGCCCGCCTCGTGGCCGGCCTGAACGGCCTCCAGCACCTTGATGACGATCTGGCAGGAGTCCAGGAGCGTGAACGTGGTGCCCGCGGTGATGGCGTCGTCGATCACCCGGCGCAGGTTCTCGCTCTTGAAATACTCTTCAGTGATGTACCAGAGGCCGTTGTGCTCGCCGATCTCGCCGTAGCGGATGAGGTTCGCGTGGCGAATGTTCTTCGCGCGGTTGAACCCGTCCTTGAGCTTGTCGGCGGCGCCTTCGCCCTTGAGCAGCTCCGGCTTGAGGAACTTGATGACGACATGGCGCCCCGACGCGATGTGGCGCGCGAGCCACGAGCCGCCGAAGGTGCCGATGCCGAGCTGCTCCTCGATCTCATACTTGCGCGAGATCACGTCGCCG
>JBEAVX010000692.1:0-10384 GCA_041160755.1 Pseudomonadota bacterium | reverse complement strand
GCTGTAGGCGGCGACGATGTTCGAGAACGGCACCGCGGGCAGCGCGAGGCCGGCCAAGGTCAAGGCGTCTTCGGTCTCAAAGGACTGGGTCGAGGGCTGGGCAGGGTCCGTCGGCGGCTGGGGCAGGATGACGCCGAGCGCGCGGTCGAGGGCCTCGGGGGTGCTGATGAGCAGGTTGTGCCCGCGCCCCAGCCACTCCAGCCGCGTCGCCGGGCTGAGCTGGTAGGCGCTGAGCCACACCCGCGCCGGGTCCATCACCGGCACGGCGTCTACGGCGCGCTGGAGCTCGGGGCTGCCCGGGGCGAAGCCCTCCAGGAGCACGATGGGGTCGGCGGGGATCACGCTCACCGGCACGTTGAGGCGCAGGCGCAGGAGGTGCGCCGAGCGCTGGGCCGAGGCGATCACCGACGGCAGGTGGCAGCGGTGGCGCGGCACCACCCGGCACACGGCGACCATGCCCGGGATGCCCTTCAAGGCGAGGGCGTCCAGAGGCTCCCAGGCGATCTCGCGCTGGTTGAGGCACTGGCGCGTGACGTCGGTGATCCACAGCTCGCCGGGCTTGCCTTCAGCGTTCACCCGGGCGGCGAGGTTCACGATGTCGCCGAGCACGTCGTCGCCGATCTCCTCCACATCCCCCGTGGCCGCGGCGAGCCGCAGCTCCAGGACGTCCTCTAAGGCGGCCTGCTCCAAGATCGCCTGGCCCGCCAAGGCCGCCTCGGTGGCCGAGTCAAAACACAAGAGCAGGCCGTCGCCCATGCGGTTCACGACCCGGCCGCCGTGGGCGAGCACCTGGGGCTCCACGAGGCGCTCGTGGGCGACGACGAGCTGACGTTGCTCCTCACGCTTGGAGTTGATGGACCGCGCGGTGTAGCCCACGAGGTCCGAGAACATCACCGTGCGTGTCGCCGTGCTCAACACCGCCTCGCCGTCAATCGTCGTGGCAAGGATACCGGAAGTGGGCCGCTGGATCGGGTCGATGCGCCACGACCCCGAATCTTCAGCGCTTAATCTTCACCCTGCGGGCCGCGCAGCCCGACCAGCGTCGTCCCAGCGATGACCAGATCGCCGAGGTGCAGAGTGGCCTCGGTGTCTACGCGCTCCAAGGGGCGATGATCGGAGAAGATGAACGTGGGGCAGCGGGGGTGTAAGGACCGCAGGCGGTAGTGCCCGCCGCGCTCGACCTCGACGGCGGACTGCCGACGACCGGCCAAGGCACGATCGAGGGTGAAGCCGCCTTCCCGGGCGCGGGCGGCGCGGGGGCCGGGGCACCAGCGGATGTTCTCTTGGCCACGACGGTCGGGCAACAAGAAGCCGGGGATCTGCGGCTCGCGGCCGATCTCGGTGACCTGGCCCACGGCGACGCCCATGGGGATGGGGGAGTCGTTGATGAACAGGCCGATGTAGGGGGCGTCTTGGAGGAGCACGAAGCGGTGGCTGCCGCCGGGGCCGCTGAGGCTCGCGCCGTTCGCCAGCGGCAGGGACTGCCCCGGGGCCAAGGGGCGGCCGTCTACAGACACCCCGGCGGCGATGGCGAGCACCTTCACGCCGGGCTGGCTCACCTCGACCCGCAAGACGGCCTGATCGCTGCGGTTCACCCAGCGGCGATCCGAGAGCAGGTCGTAGGTGTAGCCCGCGACCACGTCGGCCATCGGCACGGCGGGCAGGGCCAAGCCCGAGAGCACCAGGTCAACCTCGGTGTCGGACTTGTCGATGATGATCGTGTCGCGGTCGATCTTGTGGCTGGTCTCGGCGCGCACCTCATCGAAGGCGCGATCCACCGAGGCCGGGTGGCCGATGACGAGGCCGTGGCCGTTGGACGTCCACTCCAGGCGGTCGGCGGGGCCGATGTGGTAGGCGCTGAGCCACAGCCGCGAGGGGTCGAGCACGGGGATGGAGTCCACGGCGCGCTTGAGCTCGACGCTGCCGGGGGCGAAGTTCTCGAACAGGATCACCGGGTCGGCGGGCATGGCGCCGAGGGGCTCGTTGCGGCGCACGCGGAGGAGGTTCGAGGACTTGAAGGCGTCGCGCACCTGGTTCGGCAGCCAGGCCTTGTGTTTGCCGACGACGCGGTAACACATCACCGGGCCGTGGATGCCCTTGAGGGTGACCTCACGGACGGGCTCCCAGGGGATCTCCGACTGGTTCATGCAGATGCGCGTGGACTCGGAGAACCAGCACTCGCCGGGGCCCGTGGCGCTGTTGATGCGAGAGGCGAGGTTCACCGCGTCGCCGAAGGCGTCGTTGGCGATCTCTTCGACGTCACCCGTGGCCGCGCTCACCCGAATCTGGAAGGTGTTCGCTGAAGCGACCTTCTCGATGATGTCCCGACCGGCCTGGGCGGCGTCGGTCGCGGAGTCAAAGAGGGCCATGAACGCATCGCCAAGCTCTTTGACGACGCGCCCGCCGCGCTTCAGGAGGATGGGCTCCACCAGCCGCCGGTGCTCGTCGAGGAGGCGACGCAGCCCTTCGCGATCGATGTTGCCCGTCTTCTCGGTGTAGTTGACGAGGTCCGTGAAGACGACGGTCCTCGTTGCGGTGGCCAAAGGGCTCTCTCCTGACAATGTGGGAAGTGCACTCTACCAGAATCGTCGCGCCGTTGCTCTTGCCCCGCTGTGGACTCTGAATCAAGGCCCTGGAGCGAGGGATCCTGGAAAAAAATGAGCGTCGGACGAGGGCGGGATCCTCGTGCGCGCGGCGCGCGGGCGGCGCGCTCAGGTTAGGGGGTGCGCCTTCAAGGAGCCGCCGCTTATGGTCCCCCCTCCGGTTCGCTGTCGTTTCGCCCCCTCGCCCACGGGCCGCCTGCACGTCGGCGGGGCCCGCACCGCGCTGTTCAACCTGCTCTTCGCCCGGCGGACGGGCGGCACGATGATCCTGCGCATCGAAGACACCGACCAGCTCCGCTCCAGCCTGGCCTCCGAGCGGCTGATCTTCGAGGATCTGCGCTGGCTGGGCCTCATCGCCGACGAGAGCCCCGAGCACGGCGGCGCGTATGGCCCGTACCGGCAGTCCGAGCGCCTGCACCGCTACAAAGAGGTCGCCCAGGCGCTCATCGACGCCGGGCAGGCCTATGAGGCCTGGGAGTCGAACGAGGAGCTCGACGCCTTGCGGAAGGCCGCCGAGGGCAGCGCCCAGGGCGCGCTCAAGTACCGCCGCCGGGCCTACACCCCCGATCAGCTCGCCGCGTACCGGGCTGAAGGCCGCCTGCCCGTGGTGCGGCTCAAGGTGGCGGGCACCGGCCAGCGCTTCAACGACCTCATCTTGGGCGAGGTCTCCGTGGCGGCCGAAGACTTAGAGGACTTCGTCATCCTCAAGGGCGACGGCTTCCCCACCTACCACTTCGCCGTGGTGGTGGACGACCACGACATGCACGTCACCCACGTCCTCCGCGCGCAGGAGCACCTGCTCAACACCACGAAGCACCTCGCCATCTACCAGGCCCTTGACTGGACCCCGCCCGAGCACGGGCACATGCCGCTCATCTTCTCGATGGAGGGCGGCAAGATGTCCAAACGGGACAAAGCGAAGACCGCCCGGGCGAAGTGCCTCGCCGACGGCCACAGCGCCGCGCTCTTGGCGGAGCGCACCGGGCTTGATGAGGCCCTGCTCGCCGACTTCTTGGCCAAGAAGACCGACGACGTCCAGATCGCCTTGGCCATCGGCGCGGCGCTCAAGCTCGACCTGCCGGAGATCGACGTGGTCGACTTCCGCGCCGCTGGGTATCTCCCCGAGGCCTTGGTGAACTTCTTGGCGCTCCTGGGCTGGCGCGACGGCGAAGGGGAGGGCGATCGTGAGCTCTACACCCTCGATGAGCTGGGCGCGGTGTTCTCCCTGGAGCGGGTCGGCAAGACCGCCGCCCGGTTTGACCGCACGAAGCTCCAGCAGATGAACGGCCTCTACATCCGCCAAGCCACCGACGAGCGGCTCTTGCGTGGCCTGCGGGAGTACGCGGCCATCAACGACACGCCCTTGGCGACGGCCACCGACGACACTCTGCTCAAGCTCATCACGCTGTACAAGGAGCGGGCGACGACCCTGCGTGAGCTTGACCTCTCCGCCCGCTTCTTCTTTGAGCGTCCGGCGGAGTGGGGCCCCGAGAAGCCCCTCAAGAAGCAGCTCCTCAACGGGCGCGGCCTGCCCAACCTCGCCGCCGCCCGGGAGGCCCTCGCCGCCCAGGCCGACTGGAGCGAGGCGGCCTTGGAGGCCCTCGTGCACACGCTCGCCGAGGCCCGCTGCGAGGGCAAGCTCGGCGAGATCGCCCAGCCGCTGCGCATCGCCGTGAGCGGCGGGCCGGTGTCGCCGCCGCTGTTTGGGGTGCTCGCGCTGTTGGGCAAAGACGAGACCTTGGCCCGGATCGACGCTTGCGCCGCGCGTTTTGGCGCCTCGGCCTGATCCCCTTCACCCGGTGACGCCGTGAGGCGCCGCGCGCGTCGCCGGGGTTGACCTTGGGCGGCGCTTGGGGGAGAATCCTGCGGTCATCCTCATTGACGAGGCGCCATCCATGCCCCAGGAAAGGGATCCCGTGCGAGCTGAACCGGACGTTGTTGACGAGAGCCTCTTCGCCCCCTCCATCGAGGGCGCCGATGAGCTGATCGCCGCCGCCCTCGCCTCGGTCGAGCAGCACCTCAGCGCCGCGAAGCCGCCGCCCGCCTCGCTCGCGCCGCCGCCGCCGCCGGTGGAGCTCGACATCGACCTGCGCGCCTTCAACGACACGATCCCGCCCGACGACGGCGACGCCGAGCAGGCCGTCGGCGCGCCGGATCCCGAGTGGGTCGTCGGCGAAGAGCGCGCCCCGGATCACGGCCAGAGTCGCGCCCTCCAGGACGCCCAGGCCCGGGTCGCGGAGCTTGAAGAGGAGCTGGCCCACACCCGCGCCAAGCTCAAGGACGTGCGAGAGCGGGGGAACAAGCTCCATGTTCGCCATGAGCGCCTCAAGGAGCTCTACGAGCGGCTGCGCCAAGAGCACGACGCGCTCAACATCGGCGCGGTGAACCAGTCGCGGGTGCTCGCCGAGCTGCGCACCTTGGCCCAGCGCTTAGAAGAGGACCGCGAGCGCGCCAAAGGCCGCCACGGCCGCGAGCTCACCGACATGAAACGTTTCGGGAACGAGACGTTCATCCGTGAGCTTCTGCCCGTCCTCGACCACCTGGAGCTCGCCTTCTCCCACCGTGAACAAGAGCCCCAGCAGCTCGCTGAGGGGGTGCGCATCATCATCTCCCAGCTCCAGCACGTCCTGGAGCGCATCGGCCTGAGCCGGGTGGTCGGCGAGCGCGGTGAACGGTTTGATCCTTCTTTTCATGAGGCGATCTCCTACATTCAGAGCGACGGCTTAGAGTCCGGTCAGATCAGCGAGACGCATCAGGTGGGCTACACCCTGAACGGTCGGCTCATGCGCGCCGCCCGGGTGACCGTCGCGCGCTCGGCCCCTGCAGGCGCGACCCCTGCGCAGAGCCCCACGCCCAACGAAGAGTAGGGATCTCCCGGTCAAAGGCACGTCATCCTCAGTTTCTCGGCGAGTTATGCTCGCGCGACGCGGTCGGGATCGGCCGTTGGAGGCGGTCAGAAGATGTCCAAGATTATCGGCATAGACCTCGGCACCACAAACTCCTGTGTGGCGATCCTCGAAGACGGCGAGCCCCTCGTCATCCCCAACGAGGAGGGCAGCCGCACCACGCCGTCCGTGGTCGCGTTCAACTCCGAGGGGGAGCGCCTCGTCGGCCAGACCGCGCGCCGCCAGGCGGTCACCAACGCCGAGCGCACCTTCTACGCCGTGAAGCGCCTGATCGGCCGCCGCTTTGACGACGAGTCCATCGCCCACACCTCGGCGCTCGTGCCCTACCGCATCGTCGCCTCGGATCGTGGCGACGCCTGGGTGGGCCTCGACGATCAGCGCCTCAGCCCGCCCCAGGTCAGCGCCATCGTCTTGGAGAAGATGAAGGCCAGCGCTGAGGCCTACTTGGGCGAGAAGGTCGATCGGGCGGTGATCACCGTGCCCGCGTACTTCAACGACTCCCAGCGCCAGGCCACCAAAGACGCCGCGCGCATCGCCGGGCTCACCTGCGAGCGCATCATCAACGAGCCCACGGCGGCGGCCTTGGCCTATGGCAAAGCGAGCCACGCCAACGGCCTCATCGCCGTCTTCGACCTCGGCGGCGGCACCTTCGACGTCTCGATCCTCCAGCTCGAAGACTCGGTCTTTGAGGTGCGCGCCACGAACGGCGACACCTTCTTGGGCGGCGAAGACTTCGACAACCGCATCGTCGAGGCCCTGATCGACGACTTCAAGGCCAAACACGGCATCGACCTGAGCGACGACGTCGTGGCGATGCAGCGCATCAAAGAGGCCTCGGAGAAGGCCAAACACGAGCTGTCCTCGTCGCCGTCCACCGAGATCACCCTGGCGTTCATCGCCACGGGCAAGTCGGGGCCGATTCACCTCACCTACCACATGACCCGGCCCGATCTGGAGAAGCTCGTCGGCGACCTGATCGACCGCCTGGAGGTCCCCTGTCGCGCCGCGATGGCCGACGCTGGGGTCACCGCCAAAGACATCCAGACGGTGCTGCTCGTCGGCGGCATGACGCGCATGCCCCGGGTGAAGCAGAAGGTCCAGGAGATCTTCGGCAAGCCCCCTGAAGACGGCATCAACCCCGACGAGGTCGTCGCCGTCGGCGCGGCGATTCAGGGCTCGGTGCTCACCGGCGAGGTGAAGGACGTCCTGCTCTTGGACGTGACGCCGCTGACCCTCGGCCTAGAGGTCGCCGGTGGCTTGGTAGAGCCGATCATCGACCGCAACTCGACCATTCCTTGCCGCAAGTCCAAGGTCTTCACCACCGCGCTCGACAACCAAGACATGGTGCGTGTGCACGTCGTCCAGGGCGAGCGTGAGATGGCTGAAGACAACAAGTCGCTGGGCCGCCTGGAGATGCACGGCATCCCGCCCGCGCCGCGCGGCATGCCCGAGATCGAGGTCACCTTCGAGATCGACGCCAACGGCATCCTCAAGATCCAAGCGAAGGACCTCGGCACGGGCAAGGCCCAGTCGATGCGCGTGGTCTCTAGCTCAGGGCTCTCCGATGACGACGTGAAGAAGATGCTCCAGGACGCCGCGCAGTACCGCGCTGAAGACTCCGAGCGCAAGCTCACCGCCGAGGCGAAGATCCAGCTTGAGGGCCTGATCTACACCACACGCCGGTCGCTGAACGAGTACGGCGCCTCGCTCTCGGACGAGGACCGCTCGGCGATCGTCGACGCCCTCCGCACCGCTGAAGAGAGCCTCGACGGCTCCGGGCCGGAGCAGCTCCAGGCGAGCTACGAGAACCTGGCCGTCACCTCCCAGCGCCTCGCCGAGAGCATCTACGCCGCCGCCGCCGAGGCCATGGACGACGACGACTGGGAGGTTGACGACGAGGCCTGAGCCCGCTCGGCGCCTCGCCGCGACGCCTTGAGCGCCCGCCCGACGATGGGGACGGGCGCTCGGCACCCCACCTGACCAACGCTGTGCGGAGATCCTTGCGGATCTCAGGACAGCGTCGTTCCGCGCGGGCGACAATTCCGGGCCCTCCGGGGCGCATTCTGCTAGAGCGCGATGGGGCGCTCTCAGAATTCGCCAGCTTGGCAGATTCGCGGCGCGGCGAGCCGCCGCAGCTCTCCAAGTTCTTGGAAAGATACAAACTGTGTACATGCGTAAAGCTGCATTAGTCCGCATGAAATTCTTGTGTAAGGCACAAACAGTAATCAAAGTGTGTACATTGTATAGACAAGAACGAACCACCTGGAAGGCTCCATGACGAACCAAGATGTATGCGCTCAACTCCACAAGCTCAGCCCCGAGGTCGAGGTCGTCGCGCTGGTCGGGCCGAGCGGCGAGCTGGAGGGGTATGTCGGACCCGCCGAGGTAGAGGCCCTCGTCGGCCCCATGCTCACCCCGCTGTTCACCCTCGCCGACCGCGCCGGGCAAGAACTAGGCCGGGGTGTGCTGAATCTTCTGATCACCGAGGGCAGCCGGGGGCTGATCGTCGCCCACGACCTCGGCGGCGGGCGCGCCTTGGCCCTCGTCGTGCGGCCTGGGGCGGCCCTGGGCCTGCTCCTGGACGACCTCCGCGCCGCCGCAGACCAGCTCAACCGCCTCGCGGCCTGAAGGGAGGACAAACTATGGACACCCTCACCTTCAGCCTCAGCGCCGCAGGCCTGCTCGCCGTGGGCCTCGTCGCCTGCGGGGTGTACGCCCGGCAGCTCGCCGAGCGCCTGCACAGCCTGCAGACCCGCCACGCCGACCACCTCGCCGAGCTCGATCAGGTTCAAGCCCAGCTTCGGGAGGAGCTTCGCCGGGGCGATGACCTCCAGGCCGCGCTCTCGGGCCTCGTCGACCGCAACCGCGAGATCTCCAGCCGCGCCGACCGCGAGGCCGCCGCCCGCGCCCAGCTTGAGGGCGCCCTGCAGAACGCCACCGCCGCCCACGACAAGCGCGCCCGGGCTCTGGAGACCCAGCAGCAGGTCACCGAGCGCGTGACGCGTGAGCAGGCCGAGCAGCTAGAGACCGCCCGTCGGCACCTGCGCGTCGCGTCCGCGACCTTGGCCACCCTCGGGGTGCCGCCGATGGACCAGGTGTGGAGCCCCGTCGCCCCGGCCGCGCGCCCGGCGTCTCGGGCGGCGATCCGCGCCTTGGTGCTCGACGGCCAGGCCCTCGCCGTGTGTGTCGCCGACCCCCGCGGCCTGCCGCTGTTGTTGGCCGGGGAGCCCGACCGCGCCCAGAGCCTCGCCGCGTGCTCGGCGGCCTTAAACAGCCTGGAGGCGCCCATCGGCGCGCTGTTCGGGGCGCCGATGGCCTCGCTCAGCGTCACCACGCCCACCCGGGCCATCCACCGCCTCGCCTTGCCCGTCGGCGCGCTCCGCCTGTGCCTGGAGGGCCCCGAGGCCATGCCGGAGCTGGCCTTGCGCCTCGCCGCGGCGAAGGTCTGCGGCCAGCCCGGAATGAGCCCCGAGCGCCTGCGGCTCACCGAGGACGGCGTCTGGGGCGAGCCCATCGACGGCGACCCGGCCTTGCTCGACTGGGCCCGGGGACAAGGCGCGTCGGCGGCCTGGGTGCTCGACGCCCAAGAGCGCCCGCTCATCTCCACCGTCCAGCCCGTGAGCCCGCCTCGGGGCCTCCGCGCCGCCTTGGCGCCGCTCTGGGCCCGGGCGCTCCGCGACGATCAGGCCCTCGACCGCGTGGAGCTGCTCGCCTGCGCCGATGACGGACGCTGCTTGGGCCTGCGCCTCGCTGAGGACCGCATCGACGCCCCGCTCATCGTCGCGCTCAGCGCCACCCGCCTCGCGCCCGGGGCCCTGGACAGCCTCGACGCCGCCGTGCGTTGGCGCCTCAACACCATGTCTGTACACACTTCCGCCGCCGCAGGAGCCGCACGATGATCTCCCACCCGTCTATGACTGACGACCTGAACCAGCGCCTCCGGGCGATGATGGAGGAGGCCGTCGAGGAGCGGTCCCGCCTCAACCGGCGCATCCGTAGCCTGCGTGAGCTGCTCGGCGCCCTGGAGCGCGGCGAGGCCCTGGAGCCCGACATCGAGCTCGCGGCCTTGCTCACGAACCCCCAGCGCCCGACGATGCGCCTCGTGGAGCCGGCGCCTGAGCCCCTGCGCCCGGCGCTGGTCTACCCCACGGGCTCGGGCCTCGTCACCCGCCTCGGCGCGGGCCTGCCCGGCGGGATGCTCTCGCCGGTGGCCGTCCCTCCGCCCGCCGCCGTGGTCACGCCGCCGTCCGTCGATGTCGGCCGCCTCGGCCGCATGAGCCCCGAGGAGCTCGACTCCTTGGCCTTCGGCGTGGTCACCCTGGACCACCGAGGCCGGGTCATCGAGTACAACGACACCGAGTCCCGCCTCGCCGGGGTGCCCAAAGAGCAGGTCATCGGCCGCAACTTCTTCACCGACATCGCCCCGTGCAGCCGCGTGAAGGAGTTCGAGGGCCGCTACCAAGACTTCGCCTCGGGCCGCTCCCGCCTGGGCATGGAGTCCTTCGAGTTCGTCTTCCACTTCAGCCACGGCGCCCAGCGGGTGCTGATCCTGTTCAGCCCGGCGCGGCTGCGCGGCCAGTTCTTCGTGTCGATGATTCGGCGGTGAGGCAAAAAAGAAGCCTCGGAGGGCGAACCCCTCCGAGGCCCGTGGTCACCGCTTCTTCGGCGGGTGATGGCGCCCGTGGTTGCATGGGGCACATGCTAGCCGCAGGTTTGTCAGCTTGTTCGAGCCACCTTCACACCTGGGTATGATGTGGTCGATGGTGAGCTGCTTCTTAGGGAAGTACATCCCGCAGATTTGGCAGAACGGACCAAACTTTTTGACGAGCTTTGCCTTCTTCCACACTCTCGTTTCTGGACGCATACGCACAAGAC
>JBEAVX010000579.1:0-4247 GCA_041160755.1 Pseudomonadota bacterium | reverse complement strand
TACTCTCTGGAAAGTCCTGAGGAGACATCGCTTCGCGCTCCTGTTTGGTGTCCGCGACTGTAGGCCTAACGCGCGACCCGAGCTCCGCTCAGCTCCCACGTTTGTGCTCAAAGTGCCACAGTGTGGCGCGGACCTTGTCTTCGCCCCACATCAGCCGCAGCAGCGCGCTCAGCGCTTGGGCCAGGGCCTCGGTGAGCGTGCTCTGCCTCGGCATGACCCACGCCGATCTGCTCCGGCGTGGCTCCATCCCCATCACCCAACGTTCGTGTCCAGCACCACCGCCGCCACGTCCTCCGGCGCAGGCGCAGGCTCCACCACCGGCACCGCCACCGGCACCTCCAACGCCAACGCCAGCACCTCATCCGCCTCGGTCACGAAGTGGAACGTCAGGTCATCCCGCAACAGCACCGGGATGTCCGCGAGGTCATGCTCGTTGTGTTTGGGCAGCACGACGACCTTGATCCCCGCCCGCCGCGCCGCCAGCACCTTCTCCTTCACCCCGCCCACGGGCAGCACCTTGCCGCGCAGGGTCAGCTCGCCGGTCATCGCCAGCTCGCTGCGCACCTTCCGCCCGGTCATCAGTGACGCCAAGGCGGTGAGCATGGTGACGCCGGCGCTGGGGCCGTCTTTGGGGATGCCGCCCGAGGGGACGTGGACGTGGTAGTCGAAGGAGGTGAAGACCTCGGGGGGGATGCCGAAGCGGTCGGCGCGGCTGCGGAGCAGGGACATCGCGGCCTCGACGGACTCTTTCATCACGTCGCCCAGGCTGCCGGTGAGGCGGAGCTGGCCTTTGCCTTGGGGGAACCGCACGGCCTCGATGAACAGGATCTCGCCGCCCACGGCCGTCCAGGCGAGGCCGATGGCGACGCCGGGGGTGGTGGCGTGCTCGGCGGGCTCGACGTGAAAGGGCGGCGGGCCGATGAGCTCGGCGAGGCGGGCCTCGGTCACCTCGATGTGCGCGCTGTCGCCCTCGACCACGCGGCGGGCGGCCTTGCGGTGCAGCTTCGCCAGCTCACGCTCAAGCTGGCGCACCCCGGCCTCCCGGGTGTAGCGGCGGATGAGCTGCTGGATGGCCTCGGGGGTCACGGTGAGCTGGGCCTCGGTGAGGCCGTGCTCGGCGCGAACCCGGGGCAGGAGGTGGTTGCGCGCGATCTCGGTCTTCTCTTCTTCGATGTAGCCGGGCAGGGGCACGATCTCCAGACGGTCCAAGAGCGCGTGGGGGATGTTGTCCTCGACGTTCGCCGTGGCGATGAACATCACCTGGCTCAGATCAAACGGGGCGTCGAGGTAGTGGTCCATAAACGCGTGGTTCTGGGCCGGGTCGAGCACCTCCAGCAAGGCCGAGGCTGGGTCTCCCCGGTAGTCGGCGCCGAGCTTGTCCAGCTCATCGAGGAGCAGGACGGGGTTGCGGCTGCCCGCGCGTTTGATCGCCTGGATGATGCGGCCGGGCATCGAGCCGATGTAGGTGCGGCGGTGGCCGCGGATCTCGCTCTCGTCCTTCACGCCGCCCAAGGAGACCTTCTGCCAGCTTCGGCCCAGCGCCTGGGCGATGGACTTCACGAGGCTGGTTTTGCCGACGCCGGGGGGGCCCGCGAAGCAGAGGATCACGCCCCGGGCCGTGGGGTTCAACTGGCGGACGGCGAGGTACTCCAGGATGCGCTCTTTGACCTTCTCTAAGCCGTGGTGGTCCTCGTCCAAGACCGAGCGGGCGTGGGTGAGGTCGTGTTTGTCTTCAGTGAGCGTGGACCAGGGCAAGGCCGCCATCAGGTCGAGCCAGGTGCGGCTCACGCTGTACTCGGCGGCGTCGCTGTGCATCCGCCGCATCCGGTCGAGCTCTTGGGTGGCCTCCTTGAAGACCTCGGGGGGCATCCCGGCGGCCTCTAGGCGTTGGCGCAGGCGGTCTAAGTCGTCGGGGCCGCCCTCCTCGCCGAGCTCTTGGCGGATGACCTTGATCTGCTCCCGAAGGAAGTACTCCTTCTGGTTCTGGTCCATGGTCTCCTGCACCGTGCCCTTGATGCGGTTGGAGATCTCCATGAGCTGCAGGGACTTGGCGCCTTCAGTGTTCAGCGCCTCCAGACGAATGGCGAGGCTCGGCTCGGCGAGGAGCTCGTAGCGGCGATCGAGGGAGAGGCCGAGCACCCCGGCGGCGTAGTCGGCCAGGCGGCCGGCGTCTTTGATGCCCCGACCGGCCTCGACCATCTGCTCGGGCTGGTCGAGGTTCTCGCCGAGCAGGCGCGTGAGCGTCTCGCGGAGGAGCTGCTCCAAGGCGCCGACGAGGGTGGGGTCGTCCTCGCTGAGCTCCAGAGGGCTCACCCGGGCGACCATCGCGCCGTCTTCGCTGTCTTGGGCGTTCTTGATGCGCACGCGGTTGAGGCCCTCGACGAGCAGCCGCGCCGTGCCGTCGGGCAGGCTCACGATGCGCAAGACCCGGCCCGTGCAGCCGATCTCGCGCAGGTCGTCGGGGTAAGGGTCTTCAGTGCCGACCCGTTTGCAGAGCACAAAGACCGGGGTCTTGCCGTCCTCTAGCTGGGCCACGAGCGGGGTGAGGCCGCCGGGACGCGAGAGGCGCAGGGGCAAGACCGCGCCGGGAAAGAGGACCTGATCGTTGAGAGGGATGACAGGGAAGGTCTCAGACATGGCCCGCTCATTAACAGGTTTGAGGGGAACGGGGCTCGCCCGTGTCAGGCGGGTTACGACTCCCGTACACGAGCCCACCCCCCACCCTGAAGCTCCCATGAAGCTCCCCGCGCGCTTCGGCAAGTATGAGCTGCTGGAGAGAATCGCCGCGGGCGGCATGGCCGAGGTGTTCTTGGCCCGATCCTTCGGGGTCGAGGGCTTTGAGCGCAGGCTGGTGATCAAGCGGATCTTGCCCGGGCTCGCGGGCTCGGCGCGCTTCGTCTCGATGTTCGTCAGCGAGGCGAAGATCTCGGCGATGTTGAGCCACCCGAACATCGTCCAGATCTACGATCTGGGCCGCGAGGGCGAAGACTACTACATCGCCATGGAGCACATCGCGGGCCGCGACCTCACCCGCATCTGGCGCCGTTTACACGCCCAGGGCCGCCGGATGCCCGTGGGCCTCGCCGTCTCGATCGCCGCGAGCGCCGCCCGGGCCCTGGCCTACGCGCACAGCCGCGCCGACAGCGAGGGCGCGCCGCTCCAGATCGTGCACCGCGACGTCTCGCCGCACAACGTCATCGTCAGCTACCAGGGCGAGGTCAAGCTCGTCGATTTTGGCATCGCGCGGCTGGTCCCTGAAGGGGGCGTAGACGACCCGGACGCGCCGGGCGGCGGCAAGTTCGCGTACATGAGCCCCGAGCAGGCCGGCGGCGAGGCCGTCGATCACCGCTCGGACCTGTTCTCGTTGGGGGTCGTGCTCTACGAGCTGGTGACGAACCAGCGGCTCTTTGACGGGGCGGATCTGGGCGAGAAGCTGCGCCGGGTGCGCGGCGCTGAGGTGCCCGACCCCCAAGAGGTCGACCCGACGCTCCCGCCGAGGCTCTGCGCGCTCTTGCGGCGGCTGTTGAGCCACGACCCGGCCGACCGCCCCCAGAGCGCCGAGGCCCTGGAGGAGGAGCTGCGCGCCGTGCTCTACCAGCTCGGCGAGCGCGGGGACGCGGCGGCCTTGGGCGAGCTGATGCGCGCGCTGTTCGCCGATGAGCTGCGGCCCGACCCGGCGGCGGCGCGGCTGCGGGGCCTCGCCTTGGACCTGGGGCGACTGGACCACCGGCCGAGCCCGAGCGGCACCCCGGCGCCGAGCCCGAGCCCCTCCGCCGGGGAGCGGGGTGAGGTCGGCGAGCGCCGGGCGGTGATCCTGGCGGCGGTCGAGGTCATGGGGCTCACGGATCTGGCCGAGACCTTGGACCCTGAAGAGCACGCCCGGCGAGAACAAGCGCTCATCGCCGGGGTGCGCGCGGTGATTCAGCGCTACGGCGGGCGCCTGGAGGGCGAGACGACCGACACGCTCACGGCGATCTTCGGCGACGAGGCGCCTCAAGACGCCTTGGACCGGGCCTTGGCCGCGGCCTGGGATCTCCAAGAGGACGGCGTGGCCTCAGGGCGGCTGCACCCGGGGACGCAGCTCGCCGTGGGGGTGGCCCGGGGCGAGATCGCGATGATCGCCGGGGTCGATGGCCCGAGGCGGCTGGTCCACGCGGGGCCGCTCAAGCTCGCCCGGCGCATCGCGACGAGCGTCGAGCCGGGGCAGATCGGCCTGAACGACGAGCTGGGCCGGGCCGCCGCCGACC
>JBEAVX010000555.1:0-6142 GCA_041160755.1 Pseudomonadota bacterium | reverse complement strand
CCTCCAGCTCGCGCTGGTGTGGCGCCACCCGGATCCTGGCGGCGAGTCCACCGCCGAGGCCCTCGCCGTCTACTCCTTGGCCCAAGAGCAGCCCGCGCCGATCCGCGAGGCCCGCCTGGAGCTTGAGCGGCTCAACGGGGAGCACCCGCTCGCCCAGCTCCTCGAAGCCTACGAGTCGGCCCTCAACGGCGAGCTCGACTACGCCGAGGGCCTCGCGCTGAGCCTCGCGCCCTTTGGGTCCGAGGCCGTCGAGATCTGGCGTGCGGCGACCTTGGTGCTCGTGGCCAAACGTCGCAGCCAAGGTCGGGCGCGCTTGATGGAGCTTGGCCCCGCCCTCGCCGCCCGGGGGCTCGTGGCGTGCAGCAAGCTGCAGCGGTGGTGGGGCCCCGAACATTACCTCTCTGGGGAGTACGAAGCGGCCACGGCGCTCGTCGTCGGGGCCGCAGACGCCCCTGGCCTGCGCCTCGATGAGCGTGTCGCCGCGCAGCTTCAGCTCGCCTCGACCACCTTAGAGACGGGCCGCGTCGAGGAGGCCGAGCGACTCGCCCTGGAGGCCCAGGCCCTCGCCGCCTCGGCGCGCCTGCCGCTCTACGAGGCCCGCGCCGTGTGGATCGCCCTGGCCGCCGCCGGCCGCGCCGGTCGTCGGATCGACCCCGACCCGGCCTTGCTCGCCGCCTTTGACCACCTCAGCGTCACCGACCTCCCGGCCTGGCTCCGGCTCACCTTCGCCGCGTCTTCAGCGCGGCATGGGCGCCACGACGAGGCCCTCGCGCTCGCCCGGCGCTGCGTCGGCAACCTCACCGTCCAGAACCTCCCCGAGCCGCAGGTCTTGGCGACGGCGGTCCTCGGCCTCTGCGGCGGCGAGCCCTTCGACGCCCAGGCCTTCTACGACCGCCTCGATCGACCGCCGCTGCGCAGCGTCAGGATTCGTATTCAGGCCCTCGCCGCCGTCGCCTGCCGGGCGGAGGAGCGCCTGCGCCGAGGCGTGATCTTTGAGCTGGAGTTTTTGGTGGCGGAGCTGCCCGACCCCGACCGCCCCCTGGAGCTGTTCAGCGCGTCAGAGGCCCTGGAGATCGCCCGGCGCGGCTATTGGGTGAAGCGGCTTGGCGACTAAGCCGACGTTAGCTCACCCAGACGCCCTTGTGGTTCACGAACTCGTACAGCCCGAGCTGGCCCAGCTCGCGGCCATAGCCTGAGCGTTTGACGCCGCCGAAGGGCAGGCGAGGGTCGGACTTCACGAGCTCGTTCACGAACACCGCGCCGCACTCCAGGCGCCCGGCGAGGGCCTCGGCGCGCTCGCGGTCGGCGGTCCACAAGGCGGCGCCTAAACCATACGGCGAGCGGTTCGCCAGCTCGACGGCCTCTTCAGCGCTGTCCACGACCCGCAGGGCGGCGACGGGGCCGAAGGTCTCCTCGTCCCAGGCGGGCATCCCGTCTTGGCAGCGGGTGAGCAGGGTGGCGGGGTACCAGAAGCCGGGGCCCTCGGGCAACTGGCCGCCGAGGCGCACCACGGCGCCCTCAGCGACGGAGGCGAGCACCTGGCGGTGAATGGCGTCGCGCAGGTCGAGGCGGGCCATGGGGCCGAGCTTGGTCTCCGGCGAGCGCGCCGGGCCTTGGGTGTGGCTCGCCATGGCGGCGGCGAAGCGCTCGGTGAACTCTTCAGCGACGGCGCGCTCGACGAGGAACCGTTTGGCGGCGATGCACGACTGGCCGTTGTTCAGCAGGCGAGACGACGCGGCCACGGCGGCGGCGCGGTTGAGATCAGCGTCGGCGAGGATGATGCAAGGGTCGCTGCCGCCAAGCTCCAGCACCGCGCGCTTGAGGTGACGGGCGGCCAAGGCGCCCACGGCCTGCCCGGCGGCCGTCGAGCCGGTGAGCGTCACCGCGGCGATCCGGTCATCGGCGATGATCGCCCCGACCTCGTCCACCTCCACCCGCAGGTTGACCAGCAAAGGCGGCGCCCCGGCCTCCCGCAGGAGCGTCTCGATGGCCTCGCCGCAGTACGGCGTGTTCGGCGCGTGCTTGATGAGCGCGGTGTTGCCCGCCATCAAGGCCGCCGACGCGAAGCGGAACACCTGCCAAAAAGGGAAGTTCCACGGCATGATCGCCAAGATCACGCCCAAGGCGTCGCGGCGGGTGTAGCTGCGAATGGCCTCGGTGGGCGCGGCCTCGGCGCTGAGCCAGCCCGGGGCGTGCTCGGCGTAGTATCGGCAGGCCCAGGCGCACTTCTTCGCCTCGCCGACGCCTTGGGTGAACGGTTTGCCCATCTCATCGGCCATGAGCCGGGCGAGGGGCTCGGCCTGGGCGTCGAGGCGATCGGCGATGGCGCGTAGGGTGTCGGC
Organism: Pseudomonadota bacterium; assembly: GCA_041160755.1. Lineage (GTDB taxonomy): Bacteria > Myxococcota_A > UBA796 > UBA796 > CAJQPC01 > JADKFE01. Next base: position 3,800 of record JBEAVX010000555.1, on the reverse strand, counting down.
GCGCTCGGCGAGGGGGGCCTGGCGCCAGGACCGAGAGGCGGCGTGGGCGGCGGTGATCCGGGCCTGCACCTCGCCGGGGCTGTGGTTGGGCAGCGATCCCAGGGGTTGACCGTTCTCTGGGTTGATCGCGACGAAAGGCATCGGGGCTCCAGGCGGCGGGCGGGGAGGGGACGGCGCTCAGATCGCCTTCATGAACAGGGCGTACTCCCGAAACGGCTCCCCACCTTTGGAGGAGATCGCCAAGGAGCGGCTGTTGGACCACATACACGCGTGAACGCCATGGGTGAGGCCCAGGCCCTCGGCGGCGGCGTGGGCGGCGGCGACGAGGCGGGCGCCCACCCCCGACTTCCGCCACGCCGGGCGCACGCCGAGGCCACGGATGATGAAGCGGTGGCGATCCGGCGCCGCGCCGTCTCGGTGGGCGAAGAGGAAGCCCGCGTCTTCGCCGTTCACCGTGGCGAACAGGATGAGCCGAGGGTCAAACAGGCCCTTGAGGCGGGCGAGCCCGGCCTGGCGCACGCCGGGGGGCAGGTGCAGGTGGGCGTAGGCGTCGTGGTAACAGGGCTCGGTGAGCGTCATCACCCGGGCCAAGGCCTCCTCGACGTTGTCCAGCGCGCGGATCTTGAGCTCGCGGGGGCCCTTCGCCTCGCCGTAGCGCCGCGCGGCCGAGTTCGACATGAGGTGAGAGCTGTACCGCGCGACCACCCGATACCCGGCGGCGAGCCACGGGGCGGGGTCGGCCTGGGGCTCCCCTGAGAAGGCCGGCTCCACGAACGGGCCGAGGTTCGCGCCAAAGCCCAGATCGGGGCACAGGAGCAAGGGGCCCTGGGCGGCGAGGCAGCCGCGCTCGCGCAGCCAGGACTCGCCCAAGGCCAAGGTCTCCGGGCCGCCGTGAAGGTCGTAGAGCGCGCCTGTGGGGTGGTGATCGGCGTGGAGCGTCGCCAGCACCCGACCGCGCGGGCCGATGAGCGGCGCGGCCTGGGCGGCGGCGCGGGCGATCACGAGGGGCTCGGGCTCCCCCCCGGCGTCATGCCAGGCGCGGTCGTCTTGAGCGAAGGACAGCGTGGTGAGGTCTTGCATACCCGAGAACATACCGCTCCCCCGCGTCGGGGGATAGGGGGATCGGTCAAGCCCCCCCGGAGGTCACCATGTCTCGTGGTCTGCTGCTGCCCGTCCTCGCCCTCCTCGCCTGTGACAAAGAGCCCGAGGGCCCCGCTGAGGCGCCATACTCCGACTGCGATCCCCTCGACGCGGGCCTCTGCGCCTTGCCATGGCCCAGCACCTTCTACATGGAGGAAGACGCGACGACGGCGAGCGGCTGGCGGGTGAACCTCCGCCCGAACAGCCTGCCGATGAACCGCGACGGCGTGCAGCTCAACCCCGAGTCCTGGAACCAGAAAGACGGCTTCTCCACCTTGGGGCCGTTCATGTTCTATTTCCGCGACGTCGATCCCGCGCTCCTGATCTCCCACCAAGACATCGGCGCCTACGCCGCGGACGACGCCCGGGTGGCGCTGCTCGACGCCGAGACCGGCGAGCGGGTGCCGATCTTCGTCGAGGTCGATGGCACCGCCGAGTACACCCGGGAGCAGCTCATCCTGGGCCGCCCCGTCGTGCCGCTCCAGCACGGTCACCGCTACGTCGTCGTCGTCCGTGGCCTCAAGACGATCGATGGCGCCGAGGTTGAGGTCAGCGAGTCGTTCAAGCAGCTCCGCGACGGCACGACCGCGACGAGCTGGGACGTCGAGGGTCGCCGTGCGCGCTACGAGTCCGACATCTTCCCCGTCGCCGAGGCCGCCGGGTTCGCCCGGTCGGAGCTGCAGCTCGCCTGGGACTTCGTGACCATCTCCCGCGAGTCGAGCCTCGGCGGCGCGGAGTGGATCCGCGATGACGCGGCGGAGCGGGTCGGCGCCGAGGGCCCGGCCTACACCATCACGAGCGTCGAAGAGAGCTACTGCGCAAGCGGCGCCACCATCGGCCGCACCCTCGAAGGCGTGATGACGGTGCCGCTGTACACCGAGTTTGACGGCCCGGGCACCAAGCTCACCCGGGACGCCGACGGCATGCCCTACTACAACGGCGACGCCGAGGCCGAGTTCACCGTGCGCATCCCGTGCTCGTTGTTGGCCGATCCCCGCCCGGCCTTCGTGGTGCAGTACGGCCACGGCCTCCTCGGCAGCCGGGGCGAGGTGCGCACGGGCTACCTCAGCGAGATGGCCGACCGCTACGGCTGGGTCTTGGTCGCGACGGACTGGACGGGCATGTACGAGGACGACCTCAACGCCATCACCCTGATGATCGCCAACGATCCCAGCGACTTCGGCATCTTGCCCGAGCGCACCGTCCAGGGCTTCGTGCACCAGGATCTCCTCCTGCGCCTCGCCCGCGGCGGCTTGGTGAGTGACCCGAACCTGATCGTCGACGGCACCCCGCTCATCGACCCCGACCGCTTCGGCTACTACGGCAACTCCCAAGGCGGCATCTTGGGCGCGGGCTACGTCGGCATGTCCACCCAGATCGAGCGCGCCGTGCTCGGCGTCGGCGGCATGCCCTACGCCGTGCTCCTGCCCCGCTCCGCCGACTTCGACCCCTTCTTCCTCATCTTCAACGCCAAGTTTGAGGACCACCGCGACATCGCCTTCCTCATCGGCGCCTTCCAGACCTTGTGGGACGTCGGCGAAGGCGCGGGCTGGGCGCGCTCGATGGTGACCGAGCCCGGCGAGGGCCAGTCCCCCAAGTCGGTGCTCATGCAGGTGGGCATCGGCGACGCCCAGGTCACCACCTTGGGCGCGCACATCATGGCCCGGGCCTACGGCGCGAGCCTCGTCACCCCCCAGACCCGCGCGATCTGGGGCCTCTCCGAGCAGACCGCGCCCTTTGAGGGCTCGGCCCTGGTGGAGTGGTACTACCCCGACGGCTCGGAGGAGCCCGTCGAGAGCGTGCCGCCGAGCAAAGACGGCGACACCCATGAGTGCCCCCGCCGCGAGCCCGCCGCCCAAGACCAGCTCCGCGACTTCTTGGAGGACGGCGTCGTGAACCAGTACTGCGAGGGCATCTGCGAGGGCGTGCGCGCCGGGTTCTGCGACTAACGCTCAGCCGTCGTCCCGGGCGCCTCGACCCACGAGGCCCCCGACGGCGCGGCGGCGAAGGGGGTCTCCGCCGCGCTCCTCACAGTAGAGCTTGTTCACCGCCACGAGCACCGTCGTGAGCGCCTCGACGCTGAGCACGTCCTGCTGCGGCAGCTCCGCGATGCCCAAGTCCTTGAAGTTTAACGGGCAGGTGTCCCGGCGCCCCTCCATCATCAAGGGCAGGCCGTGGCTGCGGCAGATGAGCGGGCGGTCGGCGTAGACGCTGCATTGGCCGTCGAGGAGCAGGCTGCAGCCGGCGGTGGTCTGCTCGGCGAGGCGGGCCCGGGTGAGCGGGGGCAAGGCGGCGACGGCCTCGGTGAGCGCGGCGTGCTCGACGTCGGAGACCGTTCGTTCGCTCTGGCAGCAGCGGTCACAGCCCGCGCGGCAGGCGAAGTGTTGGGCGTAGGTGGCGAACACCCGGGCGCTGTGCTGATCGACCTTCTCGCGCAGGGCGTAAAGGTTTCGTAAGGGTGGGCTGTGGGCGTGGTCGCTCACGCCTTGGCGCCGAGCAACAGCTCATGGAGCTGATCAAAGCGGGTGAAGTCGCGGCCGAGGATCAAGCTCACCGCGCCCGCGGCCTGGGCCATGCCGCCGTCGGTGTCTTCGCGGTCACCGACATGAACGATGGCCGAGGTCGGCAGGCTGAGCTTGGCCGCGGCGGCCTCCAGGGCG
>JBEAVX010000545.1:0-7442 GCA_041160755.1 Pseudomonadota bacterium | reverse complement strand
CCCAAGGATTTCGGACCTTGTGGTGGTCTACGGAGCACTCGCCGCTGAGCGCCGCGGCGCGGGCGGCCCTCTCGGCGCGCCTCGGCCCGCCGATTCACGAGGCCGGCGGGGTGCTCGTCTGGACTCTGTCGCCCCGTTAGTGGGCGAAGATGACTGAACACGCCCCACCCCACGCTGACGCCGCGCCCCAAAACACTGACACCACGAGCGACTGGACGGCCCACGCGCTGCGCCTCGACGCCCGGGGAGCGCTGGGGCGAGGGCCCAAGGGCCTCTTGATTGATCTCCCGGCGCTCGCCCAGCCCTGGACCTGCGCGAGCGGCCTGTGTACGCCGGGCCGTCGAGATCCCAAGGCGCGGTCTTGCTGCGCGGATCTGGACGTGGTCCTCGACGACGACGAGCTCGGGCGGATCGAGGCCGCGATGCCGGGCCTCGCCCCACGACTCGCCGCCGCCGACCCTCGCTGGGCGTCGGGGCCCTTGGCCTGGCGCGACGGCGACACCCTCACGCGGCCTGGCCGCCGCTGCGCCTTCTCCCGCATCGCCCCCGAGGGCCTGCGCTGCATGTTGCACGAGGTCGAGGCCCAAGACGGCCTGGCGCCGGGCGCGCTCAAGCCCGCGCCGTGCCGCATGTTCCCGCTGATCTGGGTAGACGCCGACGACGGGCGGGCCCTGCTCTCGGCGGTTCACCCCCGCACGGCGCGGCTCGTCGGCACCCGGCCCGCCGCCGCGTTCCCCTGCATCGGCGAGGGGACGGTGAGCCTCGCCGAGTCGATGAAGGGGGCCTTGGTGGAGCTGCTCGGCGCCCGAGGGGCGGCGGCGGTGGTGCGGCAGGTGCGCGAGTTCAAAGCCTAAGATCAGCTCCAGATCGGCGTGCTCAACAGGATACAAGGGCTTGGGCGCTTCCGCCCGAGAGGGAGTCTCTGTGTCCTCCAACGCCGTGTCCCACATCACCGTCCGCGCCCAATGTGTCCTCCGTCCCGGCGCGTTAGAGCCGTTCAAGGCCCTCGTCCACCAGCTCAGCGCCCTGGTGCGCGCCCACGACCACGGCACGCTTCGGTATGACTGGTACTTCAACGAGGACCAGAGCGTCTGTGTCTTGATCGAGGCCTACGAGAGCTCGGAGGCCACCTTGGCCCACCTCGGCGTCGTGGCCCCGCACCTCGGCGCGCTGTTCGCGCTGTGTGACGTTCAGTTTGAGGTGTTCGGCGCCCCGTCTCCGGCGCTGCTCGCGGCCACGGAGAGCCTGCCCAAACGACTGTTCACGCCGTTTGAGCTGCTCCGGGGCTGATTCACGCCAGGCCGATCACCGCCGGCGGCGACGGGCGAGCAGGACGCCGAGGCCCAAGGCGAGGGCGCCTAAGCCCGCCGGGGCCTCGGACGAGGCGCAGCCGCAGTCGCCGCTGTTGTCCTTCACGTCGTCGCCGCCGTCGAGGGGATCGTTCGGGTCGGTGCCGTTGGCGACCTCGTCGCCGTCGATCGTGCCGTCGTCGTCGCTGTCGGGGTCGTTGGGGTCGGTCTGGTACACGCCGACCTCTTCAGGGTCGTCGAGGCCGTCGCCGTCGCTGTCGGGGTTGAGCGGATCGGTGCCGTAGTCGTTGACCTCCTCGCCGTCTGTCAGCGTGTCGCCGTCGCTGTCAGGGTTGAGGGGGTCGGTGCCGGTCTGAAACTCTAGGCCGTCATCGAGGGCGTCGTCGTCGCTGTCGGGATCGAGGGGGTCGGTGCCCAGCTCCACCTCGGCGCCGTCCTCAAGCCCGTCGCCGTCGCTGTCAGGGTTCAAGGGGTCGGTGCCGGTCTGGAGCTCTAGACCGTCATCGAGCTCGTCGCCGTCGGTGTCGGGGTTGAGGGGGTCGGTGCCGGTGTCGAAGTGCTCGTCGCCGTCGATGAGGCCGTCATCATCGCTGTCGTCGTCGCTGGGATCGGTCCCGAGGCTGGCCTCCTCGGCGTCGGAGAGGCCGTCCTCATCGGCGTCGGGCGCGTCGTCGAGGGGGTTGAGCGGGTCGGTGCCGTCGAGGTTGATCTCGGCGCCGTCGTCACGGCCGCCCCGGTCAGTGTCCTCGACGGTGGGGTCGGTGCCGGTGGTGTTCAGCTCCAGGCCGTCGTCGAGCGCGTCGTCGTCGGTGTCGGCGTCGTTGGGGTCGGTGTTGTGCTCGTCCACCTCGGCGCCGTCGCCAAGCCCGTCGCCGTCGGTGTCGGGGTCCAGCGGGTCGGCCTGGTGGATGACGAGCTCTAAGCCGTCGTCGAGCTCGTCGCCGTCGCTGTCGGCGTCGGTGGGGTCTGTGCCGTGGTCGTTGACCTCTTCGCCGTCATCGACGCCGTCGCCGTCGCTGTCTTGGGCGTTGGGGTCGGAGCCCGCGGAGCCGAACTCGAAGCCATCATCGAGCTCGTCGCCGTCGCTGTCGGCGTCGGCGGGGTCGGTGCCGACCTCGTTGACCTCCTCGCCGTCACCCAGGCCGTCGCCGTCGCTGTCCTCGACGTCGGGATCCGTGCCGAAGGCGGCCTCTTCATCGTCGGTGAGCCCGTCGCCGTCGGCGTCGTCCGGGTTCACCACGTCGTCGTCCGGGTTCAGGGGGTCGGTGTCCGCGACGAGCACCTCGACGCCGTCTGAGGCGCCGCCGCCGTCTGTGTCGTCGTCGTTGGGATCCGTGGTGTGCTCGTTGACCTCTTCGCCGTCGTTGAGGGCGTCCTCGTCGCTGTCGGGGTCGGTGGGGTCGGTCTCGTGCTCGTTGACCTCCTCGCCGTCGCTGAGGCCGTCGTCGTCTGTGTCGTCGTCGTTGGGGTCGCTGTGGTGCGCGCCGAGCTCTAAGCCGTCGTCCACCTCGTCGCCGTCGCTGTCGGTCTCGGTGGGATCGCTGCCGAGCACCAGCTCCTCAAAGCCGTCCTCCAAGCCGTCGCCGTCTGTGTCGGGGTTGAGGGGGTCGGTCTCGCCGCCGCTGGCCTCGTCGCCGTCGCTGAGGCCGTCGCCGTCTGTGTCGTCGTCGTTCGGGTCGGTGCCCGTCGTGGTCACCTCGTCGCCGTCGTCGATCCCGTCGCCGTCGCTGTCGGGGTCGCGGCTGTCGGTGCCGAACGCGAGCTCCTCTTCGTTGGTGAGGCCGTCGCCGTCGCGGTCACCGCCTGCGGGCAGATCGTCGCTGGGGTTCAGGGGGTCGGTGTCGGAGACGAGCGCCTCGACGCCGTCGATCACGCCGCCGTCGTCGGTGTCGGCGTCGTTGGGGTCGGTGCGGTGCTCGATCACCTCCTCGCCGTCGCTGAGCGCGTCATCGTCGCTGTCGGCGTCGAGGGGGTCGGTGTCGTAGGCGTCGAGCTCCTCGGCGTCGCCCAGGCCGTCGTCATCGGAGTCCGCGTCGTTGGGGTCGGTGCCGTGGGTGAGCTGCTCGTCGCCGTCGTCGAGGCCGTCGCTGTCGGTGTCGTCGTCCAGCGGGTCGGTCTCGTGGGTGAGCACCTCGTCGCCGTCGTCGAGGCCGTCGCCGTCGGTGTCGGGGTTGTTGGGGTCGGTGCCGTAGACGCCTGTCTCATCGACGTCCTTGAGGCCGTCGCCGTCGGTGTCGGGCTCGACGTACACGGCGTCATCGACACACACCGAGTAGATCGTGCCGTTGGGGGCGCCGATGGTGATCGAGTGCTCAATGGTGATCGTCTTGACGCCGCCGGACGCGCTCTTGAAGGAGATCGTGCCCCGGCCGTCGCCGCCTACGGAGCCGACGCCCGAGCGTGCGCCGCTGGTGACCACGGTGAGGTTGACGCCGCCGGTGGGCGTGGCGTTGTTGATGTCGGCGGTGGTGACCGCGTAGGCCGCGCTGTCGAGGCTGAAGTAGGTGGTCTCGGCGTAGCTCGTGCCGTCGTTCGAGTGCGCGGTCATCGGCACGGTGAGCGTCGAGACGTCCACCTCGTGGCTCAAGGTGTAGGTGCAGGACTCCGTGACGTTGGAGTTGCCGAGCCACAAGCCGGTGAGCCCACCATAGGACAGCGTGGTCCCGCAGCCGCTGCCGCTGGTGGTCACCGTGAGGGCGCCCGCCGTGCCCGAGGTGGAGAAGCAGCGCTGGGTGGCGTGGGCGGGGGTGATGAAGGCGAGGCTCAGCCCGAGGCCGAGGAGCGTCAAGGGGAGGGTTCTGCGCATGGGAACGTCCTGATCGGGGAGGGCCCACAGCATAGATGAGTCGCCGCAGCGCCGCTACCCTCAACCCACCCTCAGCCGCCGTAGCAGTCGTCGGACTCCCAGGTGTAGTGGGCGGGGGGCTCGTTCACGTCGGTGTCGGGCAGAAACACGCCCCGGCCATAGTTGGAGGCCAAGGAGTAGCTGTTGCTGCGCACCTCATAGGCGAGGTTCACGATCATCGCGTTGTCGACGTTGAGGTTGCCGCTGGGGGAGAGCGTGTCGAACACGACGAGGGTGGCCTGCTCCAGGGGGTCGCCGTACTCGGCGTCATCGGCGTCGGGGTGGTCCCACAACGAGAGGTAGTTCATCTGGGGGCAGCCGTCTTCAGTCTTCGTCATCATCGTGTCGTAGCCCTCCTCGTTCTCGGAGAGGCCGAGCTGGTTGAGGGTGCCCGCGCTGATGCGGTCGCCCTCGTACACGACGGTGTCGATGCAGTCATCGGCCCAGTCGCCGCCGAAGAACCAGTACCAGCGCTCGGTGATCTGGAGCGCGCCCTCGGCCGTGGAGGCGCCTTCAGCGAGGCGGTAGACCTGGGTGTCGTCGTTGTCTTCGCCGCAGCCGTCGGTGTCCCACTTGTACTCGTAGCCCTCGGGCACGTTGGGGTGGAACTCGGAGACGGTGGAGTCGTCCGTCGCCGCGCTGTCGCCGCTGGCGTCGCCCCCTTTGCAGGCGACGGTGAGGCCGAGGGAGAGGGCGAGACAGGTCACGGCGGGCAGGCGCAGGGGGGTTGGCATGGGGTCTCCTCAGGGCGCAACTCTACCTGAGATTGGGGCGGACGCGGCGCTGGAGGGCACGAAGTGGACGGAGATTTGTTGGGCCCGCTCACCTTCCAGGCAGGGCGGAGTTTTGATACCCTGCCGCCATGTCTACCCAAAGCCCGCTTCCAGACTGGTTACCGCCGCTGCGTGAGGATCCCCGCGCGCCCACAACGTTGACCTGGCTCGACGAGCAGGAGCGCGCTGAGCAAGACGAGGCCGTCGCCGCGCACTACGCGAACGGCTGGCCCCTCGGCGTGCTGTTCACGGACACGCTCTGGGAGGCGCACAAGGCGGACCTCGCCAAGATGCGCGCCGTGGCCACTGGGCCGACGATTCACGGCCGCCAGACGATGTTCTCCTACACGCCCATCGTGTTCACCGACGGCGAGCAGCTCTTTCTGGCCTTGTGCTACAGCCACCCCACGTATCTCTGGCTGCCTTGCGGCCGAGACCTGGGCGAGCTGGCGCGGCTCTTGCGCGGCTACACCGAGGCCCCGCGGCTCAAGCGCGCGGAGTTCCCCCGGGTTCACCGGGCCTGTATGGGCTTCATCCAGCACAACCGGGTGCCCAACCCCTACAGCGGCGAGCTGGTCGCGGCCTATCCCCACGATCTCCAGCGCCACTGGACCTTCTCGCCCTTCGCCGACACCCACCAGTGGGGCTCGGCCTATCGCGAAGACCCCTGGGAGCCGAGCCTAGAGGGCCTCAACCAGATTCACATCGTGATCCGCTCCCGAGAGTACGTGAAGCAGGGCGACGACGAGGTCTGCTCGTTCACCCGCGCCACGATCTTCTCCCACGCCCATCTCAAGATGGAGCTTCACCGGAGCTGCATGTGGGTGATGGAGCTGCGCTACGACCCGAGCCTCGGCGGCGGGGTGAGCCAGGCGTTCAACGAGCGCTTCGACGGCGGCTTCCCCCCGGACCTGCCCGTGGACCTCTTCGGGGCGATCCTGGGCTTCTACCACTACCCGGCGGAGACGATCACCGTAGCGCCCGACGAGGAGTCGTTCCCCGTGGGCCTGCAGGCCTACTGCGCGACGATCTGCCACGACCTCGGCGCGCTCACCGAGGCCCTGCGGGGCTACGCGAAGCACCCCGAGGTGCGTGTGCGGGCCGAGGTGCAGGCCGCGTGTATCACCTACAACCTCAGCGCCTTGGCGGAGGAGCTCTGGGCTGAAGAGACCGACGAGGAGATGTGTGAGCTCTACCGGCGCATGTCCCAGTTCGGCGTCACCGGCCCGACCTATGACGAGCAGGGCGAGCCCCCGGATCTCTACCCCGACGACGATGACGACGACGACGACGACGATGACGATGACGACAGCGACGAGGAGGGCGAAGAATGAGCATCATCCTGCGTGATGAGGTGCCGCTCCAGGCGGTCTACGCCGCCGCCGAGGCCGCAGGGGGCACGCTCACCCACGACATCCCCCGGTCCCACTGGGCCACGCGGAAGCTGCGGTGGAGCCTGCCCGACGGCGGCGAGCTCCTGTACGTCGAGAACCACGTCTTGGGCGCGCGCGGCTTCCTCGGCGCCTCGCCTGAGCTGCCGTCCGACGACGCCCCGGCCCTGCTCGATCTCCTGGCGAGCCCCGACCGCCTCACCCGCCTGCGCGCCCTGCGCGGCCTGGCCTTCTTGTGCCGAGGCCAGTGGGATCCGGCGATCTGGCCCTTGGTTCAGGCCGACGTGCTCCACGCCGATCCCCGGGTTCACCAGCCGGCGCTCAACGCCTTGGCCATCGCCGAGTGGGCGCCGGTGGAGGGCCTCTTGCGCCTTCACCTCGCCGACGCGCCGTGGGTGCTGCGCACCTTGGAGCGCTTCTACGGTGAGGGCGCGGGCGAGGAGTAGGCGCCGGTTACGGCACCGTCCACGCGGTGAGCTCATAGCGGAGGTCGGTGATCAGGCCGACGTCGTCGGCGAGGTGGCGTGTGGTCTGTCCGTCCACAAGGCGCCAGGTGTCAAAGGCGCCGCCGGGCACGGTGACGGCGAAGGGGCCGCCGACCTCCCAGGACTCCTCGTGCTCGGTGGTGCTGCTCAGCTCGCCGTCGAGGTAGTTCTCTTGGCTCCAGCTCGTCTCAAACGGCACCCCTTCAGCGAGGGTGGCGGGCAGCCAGAGGTAGCCGTCGTAGACGTTCAGCGTGCGGGACTCGTAGTCGCGACCGTCCCACGAGTAGGTGTTGTCCTGCTCGACCTGCTCCAGCCAGACGCCGTCGGGATCACAGCGGTAGATCGCCGCGCCCTCGGTGTGGCTGGGGTTGCCGCTGATCACCTCGTCCACGACAAACCGAACCGTGACTCGGGCCTCGGTGGAGGCGCCCAGGGCCCCGCCGCCGTCGTCCAAGACGACGAAGGAGGTCAGCGTCTGCGTTTTGCTGCCCGTGACGCCGTAGCTCGCGGTGTAGTCCGGGGTGGTGGCGTAGCTCCAGGTGGCGCCCTCGACGACGAGGCCGCTGAACGCCGGGCAGGCCGAGCCCGTGAGGAGCGGGTCGCCGCTGTCGTCGGTGGCGGTGTCGTTCGCCGCGTCG
>JBEAVX010000534.1:0-2649 GCA_041160755.1 Pseudomonadota bacterium | reverse complement strand
GGGCGGCAAGGCGGCGGTGGAGGAGGCCCGGGGGCTCATCGGCTTGGGGATGCACGAGGACGCCTTGGCCTTGCTCAACGGCGTCCTCGGCTTAGAGGCGGCGGTCGCTCGGGCCCAGGCGCTCCGCGAAGGCGGCGACGCCGAGGCCGCCCTGCGCCAGCTTCGCCTCGCGCTCATGGAGTCCAACGACGACGCCCCTGGGCTCGCTGAGGCGCTCTTTGAGCTCTCCGATCTCGCCGCGCGCGCGGGCCAGCGCCGGGTCGCGCTCCGCGCTCTGGAGGAGATCGCCGACTTCCACCCCGATCATCGCCCTGGAGAGGTCGCCGCCCGTGTCAAGGCCCTGCGGCGGGTGCTCGGGCGCTGACGGCGCGCCGCGCGCTTGCCAGAAGCGCGTGATAGGTTAGACGAGATGGCACGCGCGGGTGTAGCTCAGCTGGTAGAGCACAAGCTTCCCAAGCTTGGGGTCGCGGGTTCGAATCCCGTCGCCCGCTCCATACGCCCAGGACGGAACTTCCCCCCCGTCCTGGGCGTCTCTATGTTCGGTGTCTGAACTACGCCGACCACGGCTGCACCGGCTGCTCCGGCTCACCCTGATCCTCCTGGTGGTCGGGGGGCTCACGCGCGTCGCCTTACGCTCGGACCTGTTCCGGCTCTGGCTCACCGACCTCATCGCCCATGAGGCGTCGGATCTGCTCGGCGAAGAGGTGCTGCTCGGCGACGCCATCGTCGAGGTGTTCCCGGGCCGGGTCACCCTGCGGGGCCTCGTCATCCGCAGCGCCGAGACCGGCGAGCCCCTCGTCGTCGCCCGCCGCGTGCGCGCCCGGGTGGGCCTCGGCTGGACAGGGCCGCGCCTGCGGGTGCTGGAGCTCGACCGCCCCTTCGTGCGCCTGAACCTCAACGATGGCGCCTTGGCCGACTTCCCCGGCCTCCGTGACGACGACGAGGACGACACCCCTTCAGAGCCGATGTCCGAGCTCCCGTGGGACGAGCTCATCGTGCGCGACGCCGAGCTGCAGCTCGCCTGGTCCACGGCGGGGGCGCCCGGCGGTGAGCTGATCGTCGAGGGCGTGAACCTGCGCCCGGCGCTGGTCGGCGGCTTGGTGGACCTGCGCGTGGACTCGCTGAGCGTCGAGGCGGGCAAGCTCAAGCAGGCGACGACGGATCTGCGCATCGACAACATCGAGCTCGCGCCGGATCGCCTCATCCTCCCCGACTTCGGCCTGGAGCTGCCGATCCTGCGGGTCGATGGGCGCGTGGCGTTCATCTTCGGCGGCAGCCTCGGCGGCCACCTGGCCCTGCAGGCCCGCGCCGCTGAGCTCAGCCAGCTTATGCCCGAAGGGATGCGTGTCGAGGGCGATCTCGACGCGGACGTCACCCTCGGCGGCACGGCGTCGAATCCCGACATCGACGTGAACCTCGCCGGGCGGCCGGTGCTGCTCTGGGGGTCCCCCGGCGGGCCAGAGTCCCGCTACGACTTCGGCGAGCTGGCGGCGGCGGTCAAGGTGAAGGCGGACGGCCTGCGCGTAGACCCGCTCATCCTGCGCTGGGCCGGGGGCCGGGTCGAGGTCGAGGGCGACATGGCCTGGGATCTCTCCGTGCCCCACGCCTCGGTGCGCGCCGAGGACCTGAGCTTCGCGCAGATCATGGCGCTGGTCGGCGGCACCCCTGGCGCCTGGGTCGAGTTCTTGGGCGACGCCGAGATCAGCCTGGCGGGCACCCTGAGCCCGCTCCTGCTCACCGGGCCGTTTGAGGTGAACGGAAAAGACCTCGTCGTCGCCGCCGGTCCGACGCGCCTGCCGTCGTCTACGGTGCTCCTCGACATCCCCCAGGCCCGCCTCGCCGGTGACCTGGACCTCCACGCCGACGGCATCCACCTCGACGCCCGGGAGCTCGTCGCTGGGGGCACACGCGGCGAGGTCGATGCTTGGCTGGGCTGGGTCGGCAACACGCCGCTCGGCCTCGACGTGAACCTCTACGCCGCCGATCTCTCCACCTTCGCGCCCTTGGGGGACGTCAACCTTCAAGGGCAGGGGCTCGTCAAGGGCACCATCGAGGGCGCGTACAGCGACCCCGACATCTTCGGTGAGCTGGACATCCAGAACTTCGCCTGCCTCGGCGTGCCTTGGGCCGACCACCTCACCTCGGCGATCTCGACGACGGACCTCGTCCACGTCGATCTCACCGACTTCGCCGCCCTGCGCCGGGAGACGACGAGCCGTGGCAACCTGCGCCTCGGCTTTGAGGAGGAGATGACCTTAGAGACCCAGGTGCTCGTCCAGGACGGCCAGCTCTACGACCTGATGTCGATGTTCTTGGACGTCCCCCAGATCACCGGCCGCGCGGATCTCACCTTGAGCCTCGCCGGGCCGCTCTACGGCCTCGAAGGCGAGTCCCGGGTGGCCCTGCGCGACGTGTCGATCTACGGCGAGCGCTTCCCCGAGGGCCGGGCCAAAGGCGCGATGCGAGAGGGCCGCTTCACCCTCGACCACCTCCTGCTCACCCGGGCCCAAGGCGCCGAGAGCCTGCTCGCCCGGGGCAGCGTCGGCGCGGGCTGGTTCATGAACATGGAGCTTCTCGCCGACGGCCTCCGGTTGGAGACCCTCAACAACCTCGACGGCGACGGACTCATCGGGCGCCTGGACGCCGACC
>JBEAVX010000503.1:0-6908 GCA_041160755.1 Pseudomonadota bacterium | reverse complement strand
AGCCCTGGCGTCATCAAGAGGACAAGCATCGCGGCGCCGACGCGCCTCTTGTGTGGATGCGGAGGAGCCATCTTTGTCTGAGCCATCTGCGTCTCCTGTGCCCTAAGATCAAGGGCTCTCTTCGAGTGTCATGACCACACACGACGGGCTCGTGCGCGGGAGGTGGGGTGCGGTGCTGGCGCTGCGCCAGCTCTCATCGGCGCCGGGGACCACAATACCGCAAAGCGGCGCCGAAATACCAGCGATAGGTCCTTTCATGCCGCTTCCATCGGGATCATGCCCTGCGTCAGCAGCGCCTGCTGGGCGAGGGCCATCGGCATCGAGCCCAGCGCTAGAAAAGCGTGGTGAAAGGCGCGGTCTAGGGCGAGGGGATCGGCGTGGGGCGGCGCGGCGTTCGCGATCGAACGTTTGGTCTCCCAGATGAGGTGGTTCCCGAGCAGGTAGCTCAAGGGCACGCCTCGGTGGAGCGAGTACCAGCCGAGCTCCGCCTCGACACGCTCAGGCACGAAGCCCGTCACGGCGCGCAAGAGGGCCCCGGCGGCGACGAAGGGGTCGGGATCCGAGAGATCCACGTCCACGCCGATGTTCAAGAAGCGGCGCTCGCCGGTCATGAAGAACAGGTCGATCGCCACCCGAGGCCCGATGCGGGCGATGTCGCGTTTGGTGATGAACCGAAGCTCGTCGGCCTGGTCGGCGCGGTAACCTTGGTCGAGCATCCAATCTTCGAGCATCGTCGTCCAGCCCTCGGCCTGGTCGTTCGCTGAAGTGAGCCGACGCACGATCGAGGGGTGACTCGCGGCCCAGGCGAGCTGGAGGTGGTGGCCCGGGACGCCCTCGTGGATCATCATCGCGGGGATCGAAAGCGCCGTGTGTTCGTCGCGCAGGGCCTCGGAGAGCGTGAGGTAGACGAGGCTCGTCTGGGTGCCCGCGCGGAACGGCGGCGGCGGCATCATCGCCCCGGCCGGGATGAGCGGCGCCATGAACGGCGGCGTGCGGAGGATGCGCAGGTCGTGGTCGGGGGGCATCGGGAACAGGTCTTGGGCCTGAATAAACGCCAAGATCTCCCGGTGCTCAGCCTCGTACACCTCCAGCACGGCCTCTAAGCGCCCGTCGGGGAGCGGGACGGCGAAGCGGGTGTTGAGGTGCTCCTGGAGGGCGTCGGCGGAGGTGTCGTCGGGCAGGCCGTAGCGGCGCACGAGCCGGGCGCGCAGGGCCTCGACCTCCTCACGGTTTCTCGCGACGAAGTCTCGGGCGAGCTGGTGCAGCTCGTCTAGGCTGAGCGTCACACCTCTGGCGCGCAGCAGGCGCTCGGTCTGGGCCACGCCGATGTGCAGGTTCGTCGTCGTGGGCAGGGTGCGCAGGGCCTCGGCGTAGCGGGAGATCGCCGCCTCGGCCACGGCGCGCGCGGCGCGCAGGGCGTCAAGGCGAGGGTAGTGGACCTCCTCTGCGAGGCGCTCGACGGTGTCGTGCAGCGAGGGCAGGCCGTCGAGGGTCGAGAGCTCCCGCGCCGTCCAGCGCGCGACGGGGGTGTCCAAGCGGCGGAGCATCCGCTCCAAGAACGCCGGCGTCGCGGTGAGGCGGGTGAGGAGGTCGTCCAGGCGTTGATGCGCCGGGCGCGGGTCGTTGACGAGGATCAAGTACAGGCCGTCGCCGAGCTCATCCCCGGCCATCGGCGTCTGCTGGAGGTGGCTGCGGCCGTTGAACCGGGCCTCGCCCCAGAACAGCTCCTGCTCCAAGAGCTGCGCGGCGAGGGTGTGGTCGATGGCCTCATCGGGGGTGAGCGAGGCTCGATCGATCTGGCCCAGGCGCTCCAGAAGGTCACGGGCCACGGCGAGTGATGCCTCTTCAGCCTCGGCGCTTGGGTCAGTCAGCTCACCCAAACCGTCAAGCAGACCCAAGGTGAGCCGGTTGATCGGCACACGCACCTTATGCGCATAGAGCTCGGCGATGAGGTCTTGCAATGGCGCGTTCATCCTTCGATCCTGTGCTCCACCAGCACGCAGCCCTCCTTATTACCCTGCGCGGGCTAGGATCTGTGAAGGAAAACTTTCATCTCTGCCGAGAGTAATCGTCAGGTCATACTTGTTCGCGGGATGACAGGGGCGGGATCCTCCAATGAACGCCGCGAAACGTGGTCTCGCCGCGCTCGCGCCGCCGAACGTTCGTCAGGCGTTTCGCCAAGGCATACAGCCAAAAAAACCGCCGCAGGGCGCGGTCGTCGGCCAGAGTTGGCGGTGTCGCAGAGAGGATCCACTTGTCGTCCACGGCGCCTCGGTCCATGAACCGCACCACGCCGACCACGGGCAAGGTGAGCCGCGCGCCCAGGCGGAGGGCGGGGCCGAGCACGATGGCGTCGAGGGGGTCGCCGTCCTCGCCGCCGAGCGCCGGGGCGCAGCCGTAGTTGAACGGGCAGGGCAGGGGGGAGATGAGCTGCACCCCGCTCACCCCGCCTTGTGCGTCCAAGGCGCGCTTGACGCGGCCACCTCGGGGCACCTCGATGATCACCGACAAGGAGTCGGCGGGGGCGCCCAAGTCATCCAGCATCACCGCTCCTTCGGCCTGGGCCTCGCCCAAGATCGCGCCCTCCGCTATCCTGAGCGGGCCGGACGCGCCCCGCGCAACGCCGCGCCGATCCTGGGCTACCCCCGCCGACCCTGCCTTCCTGAGCGCCCCGCGATGATCACCTCCCTCGACGTCCTCGCGCGCCACGGCGCGTCGGAGCTGGGCCTCCCCGAGCACGCGATGGTGCGGTGCATCTTGCCCTTGCCGACCGGCGACGTGGCCTTGGGCAGCGACTACGACCTCACCCTCTGGCGCGCGGGGCGCTTCATGGCGTTCCCCTTTCCCCAAGGCGCCCGCCGCGAGAGCCGCCGCGTGGAGAGCATGGCCGTCCACGACGGCGTCTTACACATCGCCACGATGCGCAGCCGCTTCGAGTGGCCCTTTCGAGGCCAGGCCGCCGGCAAAGGCCACCCGCTGGACGGCGCCGGGGGCTTTGATGACCTCCGCGCGGTGTTCTCCGACGGCGCCCGGCTGCTCATGGGCTGGCGGCTGCGCCTGATCGGCGGCGTCGGCCCCCCGGAGAGCATCGCCTTCGTCACGGCCTGGGGCCGCACCTTCGCGGGCACCATCGACGGCCAGCTCTGGGAGGTGGACGGCGAGAAGGTGCGCGACTTCGTGGCGATGGGCAAAGGCCGCCCCGTGCGCCACCTGGGCTTCGCCTTCAACCAGCTCTGGGCCTGCGCCGCCGGGGCGCTGCACCGCTGGGACGGCGAGGCCTGGCAGCGCCGCGACAAGGAGCCCTACGCCCTGCACGCCGACGCCCGGGGCCGCCTCTGGCTCCTCGCCGAGGGGGGCCTCTGGGTGAGCGAAGACGGCGGCTGGCCCCACCCGGTGAAGATCACCCTCGACCGGCCTTGGGCGCTCGGCTCCACCGAGGGGCGCCTATGGATCGGGTGTAAGGGTGGGGTCGTCGTCGCTCGGCTCCCCGACTGAGGTGGGGCGAGCCCCTTTGGGCGCGGCGAGGGCCTTGGCGGACTCCGCGGCGCGGTCGGCCGCCGTCTTGGGCACCCACAACGCCGCCGGGCGCACCCGCCAGCCGGTGCGGGTGTTGAACGCCCGGCCGGGCAGGCGAATCCGGGCGCCCTCCTTGTAGTGCTCCCGCTGGCCGTACTTGATGTCCTTCTGGGAGACGAGCAGCGCCGCCCAGACCTGCTTCGCCATGGCCTCCTCGACGACGGAGGGGTTCTGGTAGAGCGGGCCGCGCTTGTGCTGGATGTCCCACAGCGAGATCAGCGGCAGGCTGGGCTTCTTGCCGACGAGGTGGGGGTACCAGGGGAACTGCGGGGCGAAGATCTCGCCCTCGACGGCGCGGAGCTGGGTGAGGAGCTGCTCGCCTGCGGCGCGGTCGGCCTCGGTGGGCACATAGTCTTCAGCCTTCTCCCAGCCCGTGCGCGTGAGCTGGGCGCTCAACAGCACCCCGACGAGCGGGACGGCCCAGATGCGGCCCTCAAAGGCCCGGCAGAAGGCGCCGATCGCCGCGCCCCCCGCCGCCGCCACGGCCCAATGCCCGGGCATCAGCACGTTGATGAAGCCGCCGTGGTGAGCGCGCATCAGCATACAGGCCCCGGCGGCGACGGCGAGCACCCCCAGCCACAAGGGCGCGCCTTCGCCCCGGCGCCGCAGCGTCACGGCGAGCCAGGCCACCGACGCCCCGGCGAGGAGCGGCAGCGACGACGGCAGCTCCTTCGTGATCGTCGGCAAGGCGCGCTCCCCCACCAAGGGGTGCGTGGCGGGCACGCCGAGGAGGTAGGTCAGAAACATCCCGTCCGTGGCGAGCTGGAGCAGACCCGTGGCCAGAAGCGCCGGGCCGGCGGACGCCGCGGTGAACAAGGCCGCCCGGCGCCAGCCCACGCTCCACCACAACCACAAGGCGATGGGCAGGCCGAACAGGGCGAGGTTGTGTTTGGCCAGAAACGCCAAGGCGAGCAGGAGCCCCGAGGACACGACGGCGGCGGGGCTCGCGAGACGCGCCAGGGTGATCGCCCAGGCGGCGAGGCCCACGGCCACGGCGTCGGCGCGCACGAGGTCCATGAAGGTGCCCGACTCCTCCCAGGTCGTCAGAAACGCCGCGCCGACCCCCACCGCGACGCCCCACGGCGCGCCCTCACGCCGGGCGGCGGTGATCGCGGCGGCGGCGGCCAGGAGCGTGCCGACGATCGAGAGCCCCCGGCCCACGACGTAGGACGGCTCGCCGACGAGGCTGATCAAGAACGGGTAGAGCGGCGGGTAGATGTAGGGGATGAACTCGGCGCTCGGCGGCGGGTAGAGCGGCTGGCCCTGCTCGATGCGCAGGGCGTGCACGAGCATCCCGCCCTCCATCCACTCGATGTCGAAGGGGTAGGTGAGGCGCGGCGCGACGTAGCCCCCGAGGGTGACGATCACCCACACGCTGAGGCTGAGGACGAGGAGCTGGCTCAGGACGTTGAGGGCGCGAGGCATATCCTTGGGCAATATCGTGTCTTCGGCCCGGGTTCACCCGCTCACCGCTCCAGAGGCGGCCGCTCGCGCTCGCCCTGACGCCGCGCAGCTTGCCGCGCCGCCCCGCCGGGATACGGCAGGATCCAGCTCTCCAGCCCACGACACCCCCAGGAGCACCCCATGAAGCGGATCGCCCTCGCCCTCTCGATGACCGCCGCGCTCGCCGCGTCGATGGCCAAGGCCGGAGACCTCACGCTCCCGGGCGGCGTGAAGGTGGACACCCGCACCGGCGCCGTCGCCGCCGCGCCAGGGGCCAAGGGGGAGAAGGCGGACGAGGCCGCGTGCTCCGTCGCCGTGCCCGCCGGGGTGACGGTGGTGAAGGGCCCGCAGGTGCTCGTCCAGAACGACGTGAAGGCCTTGGTGTGCCCCGGCGCCCAGGTCACCGTCACCGCGAACAACGCCACGCTGTACATCGCCGGAGAGGCCGACGTCTCCGTGGCCGGGAACAGCGCCAAGGTCTACGCCCATGGCGCCGGACGCCTCGCCGTGGCGGGGAACAGCGCCTCGGTCTACACCGACAAGCTCGCCCTCACCGTGGTCAGCGGCGACGGCTCGAAGCTCCTCCAGTGCCAGCGGGTCATCCTCGACATGAGCGCCGTCCCGAGCGGCTGCTGAGAACTTTCCGTCGTGTGAGCTTCGTGCGCTTCATCTGGGCGGCCTGTGCTAAACTGCGTGGGCCCCACCCCTCTGAAGACGAGGAGGTCCACCATGGCCTCGCCCCTCACGCTCCCCGACGCCAAGCACCTGCCCGATGTGATCGCCAAGGTGCAAGAGGCCCTGGCCGCCGCCGCCGCGCCCCTAGAGGCCGCCCTCGGCAACGCCACGGCGGCGCTGGGCAACGCGGCCTCGGCGCTCTCCGAGGCGGCCCAAGGCGCGGCGTCCGCGCTCTCCGACGCGGCGTCGAACATCGCCAGCTCGCTGCAGAGCGCCGCCCAAGGCCTCGCCGACAGCCTCTCCAGCGCGATCTCCAACGTGGCGTCCTCCATCCAAGACGCCGCCGCCGGGGTGGTCAGCTCGCTGAGCGACTCCTTGGGCGACATCGCCTCCAACCTGCAGTCGAGCCTGGGGGAGCTCGCCTCCAACCTCCAAGAGGCCGGGGCGGGCATCGTCGACTCGCTCAAGGGTGGGCTGGAGGCCGCCGCGAGCAAGATTCAGGACGCCGCGGCGGGCATCGCCAGCAAGGTCACCGACGCCGTCGCGGGCGTGACCGAGGGCCTCAACAACGCGATGAGCCAGGTCGCGGACAAGGTGCAGTCCGCGGTGCAGGGCGTCACCCAGCAGCTCCGCGAGGGCCTCGACACCCTCTCGACCACGGTGAAGGACACCGTCGCCGCCGCCACCGAGCAGATCAACGGCGCGATGAGCAAGGTGAGCGAGGCGATGAACGGCGCGGTGAGCGCGGCGACGGGCGCGCTGAACGACGCCGTGGGCGGCGTGCAGGGCGCGCTCACCGAGCAGCTCGGCGGCGTGAGCGGCCTCATCAACGACACCGTCGGCCAGGTGGCCCCGGAGCTCGCCGCGAAGGCCACGGGCGCGCTCAACGACGCCACCTCAAAGATCGGCGAGGCCGCGGGCGCGGTGACCGGCGCGGCGGCGAAGGCCGGTGAGGCCGTGAGCGGCGCCACCGCGAAGGCCACTGAAGCCGTCGCCGGGGCCACGGCCGCCGCGAGCGAGGCGGTCTCCGCCGCCCTCGATCCCGTCACCCAGGCCGCCTCCAAGGCGATGGACGACGTGAACGGCGCCGTCGCCTCGGGGATGGCATCCGCCACAAAGGGCGTGAGCGACGCCACGAGCGGCATCAACAGCGCCGTCTCTTCAGCGATGAGCGACGCCAAAGGCGCCGTAGACAAGGCCGCGAACACGATGCG
>JBEAVX010000482.1:0-6013 GCA_041160755.1 Pseudomonadota bacterium | reverse complement strand
GATCCAGCGCTCATCGGGGCTCAGCTCGATCATCAGGCCACCACCTGCTCTGCGCCGTTCATCATGAAAGGAGAGTTTGACGGGAGCGCGGGCTCAGGTCAAGGTTTGCCGCCACCGCGCCGGAGTTCACGGGATGAGGCCACCCCTCGCGCTGCTCCCACTCGGCCTGCTCTTGGCCTGCGCCGAGGACACGCCGCCCGGAGACCCTTGCCTGCCCGGGGAGGCGCCGACCTTACGTCTGGGCACCGGCGAGCTGGCGTATGAGGCGCTGCCCGATGAGGGCGCCCGCCTTGAGGTCATCCACGGGCCCCAAGGCGGCGTGCATGTGCTCATCGGCCTCGCCGCCACCTACGCCGACGCCTCGGACCTGTGGACGGCGCAGCTCACCGGGCGCATCGACGGCGCCGTGGCCGCCGAGGCCTACCCATACTTAGAGGCGCGGTGCAACGGCGCCGCCGGGGCGCTACAGACCTGGGGCACCCTGCTCGTGTGGGAGCTCAGCCCCGAGGCCCTCGACGGCGCGACCGCCGAGATTGACGCCGAGGTGACCGACGCCGCCGGGACCGCGCTCAGCGCCTCCATCACCGCCACCCTCTTCGACCCGACGCTGGAGTAGAGCCTCATGCGTATCCCCTCGACCGCCCTGATCCTCGGTCTCTTCGCCCTCACGGCCTCCAGCGCTGGCTGCAAAGACGCCCCCGTAGACGACACCGCCGCCGTCTT
Source organism: Pseudomonadota bacterium (assembly GCA_041160755.1). Lineage (GTDB taxonomy): Bacteria > Myxococcota_A > UBA796 > UBA796 > CAJQPC01 > JADKFE01. The sequence continues at coordinate 5,290 of JBEAVX010000482.1, read as the reverse complement.
GGTCGACTGCTCCACCCGGCCCCTGACCCTGCCCAGCGCCCGGGGCGAGGTCGGCGGCGCCTGGGACGCGGTGAACGGGCGCCTGGTGCTCTTTGGGGGTGACCAAGGCGTGCCCGTCAACTGCGCCTCCCAGACCGAGTTTGTCGCCGAGACCTGGGCCTTTCACCCCGACTGCGACAACTTCGCGCCCATCGTCGCTGAAGGCCCCAGCGCCCGGGGTCGCGGCGCCGTCGCCGGGGACGCCACCCACCTCTACGCCCACGGCGGCCGCTTCCGCGACGGCACGAGCGGCGCGTACACCCTCTACGACGACCTCTGGGCGCTGGACTACGCCACGGACACCTGGACCTTACTCGCCGAGTCCGGCCCCGGAAAACGCACCAACCACGTCATGGTCGCCGCCCGCGGCCAGCTCTTCTTGTATGGCGGCAACAGCTCCACGAACGGCGCGAGCTTCACCCCGCTCTCGGACCTGTGGAGCTTCGACCTCACCACCAAGACCTGGACCTTGCTCCAAGAGGACGCGGGCCCCGGCGAGCGCCTGTTCCACTCCGCGGCGGTCTCGCCGGACGAGCGCACGCTCTACGTCTACGGCGGCGGCGACGAGCGCGCGTTCACCGGCCCCTTCTTCGGGGATCTCTGGGCCCTGGACCTCGACAGCATGACCTGGACCGAGCTGAGCGACGGCGGCGAGGACGACGCCCCCGCCGCCCGCATCTGGGCCGGTCTGCACGGCCTCGACGGCCAGGTGCTCCTCTGGGCGGGCCACGACGACGGCCGCCTGGGCAACACGAACGAGCTCTGGACCTTCGACCTCGGCGCCGGGGCCTGGACGTCGGTGACCATGGGCGACACCCTGAGCGGCGGCGCCAACGGCTTCTGCGACTTCCCCGCCGACTTCGTGGCCCCAGACCTCAGCGCCCCCGAGCGCCGCAACGCCATGGTGAGCGCGCTGGACGGCGAAGGCACGCTGTGGACCTTCGGCGGCAAGACCGACTGCGGCATCATCAATGACGTGTGGAGCCTCGACCTGGGCGGCATGGCCTGGACGAGCCGGTCCAAGGCCACCGTCGGGGAGATCTGCCAGCGCGCCTACGCCGAGTGTGAGACGCTCTGCTACTGATCGCCGAACACGTTCACTGAACGTGTTTAGCGAATGATCTGACCGAGGGCGGTGATGAGCCGCTCCAGGTCGGCGTCCTCGACATAGGCCTGGGCCGAGACCCGCAGCCAGAGCGCCCCGTCGAGGAAGCTCACGGGCACCTCGACGCCGAACTCATCAAAGAGCTGGTCGTGCAGCGCCAGGGCCCGGGCGAAGGACGGCTCACCAAAGGCCGGCGGCAGGACGATCGCCGCCATGGCGCCGACCATGGCCTCCTCACAGGCGGGCACCGCGCCGGGGACTGCCTCGACGAGCCGGGCCCGAAAGCGCCGCGCCTGGGCCTGGTTGGCCGCCATGAGCGCGTCGCCGCCTAAAGATCGCCAGAACTTGAGCCCCGCCGGGGCGGCGAGCCAGGCGCTCACGTCCCGGGTGCCGGTGAAGTCAAACTCGGCGGCGAGGCCCTGGCGGTAGCCGTGGCTGATCACCGTGGGGTGGACGTCGGCCCGCTGGTCGGGGGCGACGGCCAAGATCGCCGCGCCTTTGGGGGCGAACAGCCACTTGTGCAGGTTTCCGACGACCCAGTCCGCGCCGAGCTGCCGCACGTCGAGGGGCGACTGGCCCGGCGTGTGGGCGGCGTCCACGAGCACCCGGGCGCCAGCGGCCTTCGCCCGGCGCACCAAGGCGTGAATCGGCAGCACGACCCCGGCGGCGGAGACGATGTGATCGACGACGACGAGGCTCGGCTTGTGTCGGGCCAAGGCCGCGTCAAAGGCGTTTAGAACGCCGGTCTCGGTGAGCGGGGCCCGGGGCAGGTTCACATGGACGACGCGCCAGCCGCCTCGCCCGCCGTGGTGGTGGAGGCTCTGGGCCACGGCGTTGTAGACGTGGGAGAGGCAGAGCACGACGGCGTCTCGGGGCAGGCGCAGCGAGCCCAAGACGGCGTTCACCCCCGTCGTGGCGTTGTCGACGAAGACGAGGCCCTCGGGATCCGCGCCGACGAACGCCGCGATCTCCGCCGCCGCGCCGCGCACGAGCCCGGGCAGCTCCCGCACAAAAAAGCGCACGGGCTCGGCCTCAAGCTGGTCCTGAAAGGCGCGCTGGGCGGCCATCACCGACCGTGGCGTCGCGCCGAAGGACCCGTGGTTCAGAAAACACACCGCCGGGTCAAGGGACCACAACGACCGGGGGGCCAAGGCGCTCATTTGGCCAAGGCCGGCGCGGCGAGGCCCGCCTCAGCGGCGGGGGCCTCGTTGGGCTCCAGCTCACCGAACATGCGCCGCCCGACATCGACGCCGCGCAGGGGGCGGTTGATGATCCCGTTGACCACGGCGCCCGAGGCCATGAGCCCGAACAGGCTGGGCATGAAGCTCACCGTGCCCTGGACGACGTTGCGGTCGTCGCAGGAGTGCATCCCGTTGTCGCCGCTGGGGCAGACGCAGTGGAAGGCGTCGGCGACGTCTTGGTCGAGCACCACCGGGGGCTCGTCCGACCACACCGCGAGGATGTTGTGGATGTCGACCCCGCGGCGGCGAAGCTCCTTGCGGATCACCTTGGCGAAGGGATCGACGCGGGTGTGCGCCAGCTCCGAGAGCTGCACCCGGGTGGGGTCGAGCTTGCTCCCGGCGCCCATCGCCGCGACGACGGGCAGGCCCCGGCGGCTCACGGTCTCCAAGAGGTGCAGCTTCGCGGTGACGTTGTCGATGCAGTCGATCACCCAGTCCCAGCCCGGCGCGAGCAGGGCCTCGGACGTCTCCGCCGAGAAGAAGGTCGCGTTGTCGATGACCTCCGCCTTGGGGTTGATCAGCCGGCAGCGCTCGGCCATGAGCCCCGACTTGGGCAGGCCGACGGTGCGGCGAAAGGCGTGGAGCTGGCGGTTGAGGTTCGTGATGCACACGTCGTCGAAGTCGACGAGGCCGATGCGGCCCACCCCGGCGCGGGCGATGGCCTCAGCGGCGAAAGATCCGACGCCCCCCAGGCCGACGATGAGCACGCTTGAGCGCTGAAGCCGGGCCCAGCCTTTGCGGCCGACGAGCAGCTCCGTGCGATGAAACGGGTGCATACACACCTCTCCTCGAATCAAGACCGTGTTTGGGCGGCAAACCCCTACCCCGTCCACCTCAGGCCGTCACCCCATGAGCACGAGGCGCGCGGTGAGGCTCACGAGCAGGGCCCGGGCGAGCAGACGCGGCGGGTACTCCGTCCGAGGGCCAGGCAAGACGCCGAGATCGACGACCTCCAAGGCGCGGCGACCGCTCGGCGGCGCCTCGGGCACAGGCCACGCCGTCTCGGCGAGGGGCTGCTCCGCGTCCCCGGGCGGGCTCACCCCCGGCGTCACGAAGGCGAGGTGCCACCACGGGGTGAGGCGCGCCAGCTCGGTGTCCATGCCCTCGTGGGTGAAGAAGCTCGGCAGGCGCGCGGCGACCTCGCCGCCCAAGGCCCCGCCGACGGAGACCACCGCCCGAGCGCGGTCGCGCAGGCTGGCGTCAGCGCCCAAGGCCGCGACGATGCGGGCCGCGCCTTCGCCGACGCCGATGAAGATCAGCCGATCGGCGGGCTCCTCGATGAGCGGCGCGAGGGCCTCACAGAGCGGGTCAATCGCCAGCGGCTGAAGGCGCGCGGCGCGTCCTTCGCCCAGGACCTCCTGGAGCGCGTCCACGAGGCCGTCGCTCAGGGGGTCGCCGTCCGGGCCGACGACCACCCAGCGCGTGAGGGCGTTGCGGCGGCGAAGCGCGGCGACGACGGGCTCTCCCCAGGCCGCCAAGGCGTCCCAGTCTGCGCCGACGCCGAGCATCCCGGCCAGATCCCAGTCGGGCCCGAACGACGCGGGATCCTCATAGAGCGCCTCGTCCGCCCCGCGCCCAAAGATAACGCCGAGGCGATCCTCGACGTTGGGGGTCTGGATCAGCTCCTCGACCAGCGCCCGCTCGTTGGGCAAGGCGGGGGGGACGATCGGGCTTGACGCGGGATCCGCCAGACGCGCGGCGAGAGCGCGGGCGGCGGGGTTAAAAAAGACGCGCTGGCGGCCCGCGGCGAGCCAGGCCGCGTCGTCGCCTCCGCCCGACTGAACCTCGCCTCGAAGCTGGGTAATCAGCGTGATCTTGAACAGACGCTCCCAGTCCAGCGCCACGGCGCTCGGCAGGGTGAGCCAGCCCGCGTACAAGGCGAGGCCCGCGCTCGTGATCCACAGACCCAGATCCAGCCCGCTCATTTTGATCTCCGAAGCATCATCCTGACCACCTTGCGCGCTGCGAGTATTGACAAGTCAGTCTAGCCCTTGTAATCATGCCGCGACGGCTTCCTATCAGAAGACCGCCAGCCCGATCCTCATGCTGTCATGGGTTCGGGTAACCACCGCAAGAGCTCGAGAGGACGCTACCATGAACACCAAACTCATCGCCCTGACCGTTATCGCTGGTCTCTCCTTCACCGCTTGTGGCGACAAGGAGGCTGAGAACGCCGAGAACGCTGAGAACGCCTGCAACGCTTGCAACGCCTGCAACGCCTGCAACGCTTGCGCCGCCTGATCCTCCGGATCGGACCAAACGTCGCCCTCGATCGGTCTCCGATCGGGGGCGCGTCTTCTCTGGGGGTGCCGATCCCGGCGCTCCGGCTCGGGGATCCTGGCTCACGACCGCCTCACGCGGCCTGTCGCTCCCCACGTTAATGGTGCGGCATGGAACGGATCCTCAACGGTTTTCTCTGGGCCCTGCTCATCGGCGTGGGCGGTCTGTTGGCGTGGGACATCGCCAAAGACAAGCTCTTGCCCCAGCCTTTTGAGCAGCCGAAGACCCACGCCGCCGCCTTGGTGAAGATCGCCGAGACCGCGCCCGAGGCCCGGGAGCCCTGGATCGTCGAGCACTTTAAGCAGCTCCCTCTGCCCCCCCAAGGCCCCGCGCCGGAGGGCTGGAGCGAGATCGAGACCTCACTCAACCCCGAGTCCTGCGGCGCCTGCCACCCCCAGCAGCTCGCCGACTGGAAGACGAGCTGGCACGCGGGCGCCATGGGCCCCGGCGTCACCGGCCAGCTCATCGACTGGGCCGACAAGCCCGGCCTCAAGCGCCAGTGCCTCTCCTGCCACGCGCCGCTCGACGAGCAGCAGGCCGTGAACGAGGACGGCAGCGCCAACCCCAACCACCAGGACGGCCTCGCCGCCTCGGCCGTGGGCTGCGCGAGCTGCCACATCCGCCA
>JBEAVX010000458.1:0-2479 GCA_041160755.1 Pseudomonadota bacterium | reverse complement strand
CGGCTTCAGCGCTCATCACGGAGATCGGCTGGGGCGCCTGACAATCCCGTCGTGTTGTGCTAAAAGCCCAGCTTCCATACCAAGGAGGCGAGCGTGATTCGGTCTACCCTGTTGTTGGGGCTCCTCTTGGCGGGCTGCGGGCCCTCCTTCTCCGATGTGCAGAAGCAGGACACCATCGAGGCGTACGAGAAGTTCATCGCCGAGAACCCCTCCAGCGGCAGCATCACCCTGGCGAAGCTGCGCCTGGAGGAGCTCTACGCGGCGAAGGCCCGGGAGCTCAAGACTCTGGAGGGCTACGACGCCTACCTCGCGAAGTTCCCCGAGGGCAGCGAGGCCAAGCTCCGCGACGACCTCATCTCTGAGCGTGAGGGCCTGCTCTTCCGCTGGGCTGAAGACACGAACACCCAAGAGGCCTGGCAGAAGTTCCTCGACGAGTACCCGCGCGGCGACAAGGCGCGCATGACCGAGGCCCGTGGCCGCCTGAAGCTCTCCGAGTTCCGCGACACGCTCGTCATCGGCGCCGTCGAGATGGAGCCCACGAACCTCGCCGAGAACCCCGACGGCCCCCTCGACGGCCTGTTGTTCACGGCGGACGTCACGAACAACACCGGCCGCACGATCAACGTGCTCAACATGAAGATCGACTTCTTGGACGCCGACGGTCGCGCCGTCGCCACGAAGCGCTGGCCGCTGGTCGCCCCCAACGCGCCGGGCAACCTCCCCATCGAGGAGGAGTTTAAGGTGCCGGTCAAGCCCGGCGAGACCCGCACCTGGAAGTACATGGACATGGCGCCGGACGCGCCGACCTGGTCGAAGCAGGTGCGGCTCTCGGCCACGTCGGTGCTGTTCGCCGACGAGGTCAAAGACGCCGCCGCGCCGAAGTGACATACTGAGGCATGACCTCAGCCCGTCTTGTCGGCGTCTGGATGTGTGTGCTCGGCGGTTGCGCGCCGCCGGGCACGACCGTCTCGCCCTACGACGGTTACGCGCGCACCTGTGAGCCCCTCGCGGAGATGGCCGAGGACGAGGTGCGGATCAAGCCCGTCGGCTGCACCGATGAGCTGCCCCGGTCGAGCGAGGGCCGCACCTGGGACTGGCTGGTCCAGAACAGCCGACTCTCGGTGATCATCCGCCAGCCCGGGGAGTCGCTGTCCATCGTCGGCGGCCCTGGGCTCACCGTCGTAGACGCCGCCGTGCCCGGCTGGAACGACCGGCTCTTTGAGCTGATCCCCCTCGTGAACGGCCTCGCCGTGCGCCCCGAGCGTTGGGAGGCCGGGGTCGATGACGCCGGGGCGTTCTTGCGGGTCGAGGGCGTGACCGAGGCCCTGCGTGGTCTGCCCGCCGCCGATGGCGCAGAAGGGGAGGCCGCGGGCTTCACCTGGCGCCTCGCCCCGGGCTCCAACGCGCTCACCGCCGAGGGCGTGACGGCGCTGTACGTCCACGGCGGGCGCAGCACCGAGGCCCTCGGCGCGGGCTACTACCACAGCGGCACGGCGCTCGTGAGCGCGGCGGAGGACACGGTGGATCTCGGCGGCGCCCGGATCATCGGCGCCGACACCCTCTTCGTGGGGCTCTGGCCAGACGTACACGAGCAGGCGTGGCCCGACGGCGCCCGGGCCTCGGGGAGCTGCATCGGCAACGACGTGCGGGTGCTCGACGCAGACGGCGCGGTCCTCGCCCGGCTCCCCGTTGACTTCGACAGCGCCTTGCCTCCGGGCGCGGTCTCCATCGTCTGCTTGGCCGATGGCCACGCCGATGGGGCGTCGACGCCGATCGGGGCGGGGCTCACGCTCACCCCTGGCGAGGCGGGCCGGGTGCGTCCTCGGGTGATCGACGGCGAGACCGGCGAGTCGCTCCCGGCCTTGGTGACCGTCGGAGAGCGCCGCGTGCCGATGGGCCCCGAGGGCGGAGACGTCGGCGTCGGCCCCGGCGTGTTCACCGTGCGCGTCGAGCACGGCCCGGCCTACGACCCCTGGGAGGGTGAGGTCACGGTGAGCGGAGACACCGTCATCGACGTCGTCCTGCGCCCCGTGATCCCCACGTCACTGGGCTGGGCGCCCCTGGATCTGGACCGCCCCGCGCGCCCGGCCCGGGATGACCACACCGACCCCGCCGACGCCTTGGCCGAGGCCGCCGCCTTGGGCTTGGCCTTCGTCGTCTTCGCCCCCGAGGGTGAGGTCGGCGAGGTGACGCTGAGCCCGTGGTGGAGCGAGCGGCTGCGCGCCGTGGCGGGCTCCGAGGCGAGTGGGGACGGGGTCGGCGCCGTGGTGAGCTTCCCTTGGGACAGCAACAGCCGCCTCGCGGGGCACGGCGCGGTGAACCCCGAGGGCCTCGACGCCGAGCGCCTCGCCGTCGCGGCGATGGGCTCGGTCACGCCGAACCGCCTGGGCGTGGTGGACGCGGCCTGGGTGATGGCCGCGGGGCCGCCTGGGGACTGGGCGATGCCGCCGGATGGTGTCCGCTTGGCGGGCCTCGAGGA
>JBEAVX010000443.1:0-11182 GCA_041160755.1 Pseudomonadota bacterium | reverse complement strand
ATGGACGAGTCCGAGGCCCGCCGCCGCCGCGCCGCCCCCAAAGCGGCGCCGCGCCTGCCCAGAGACGCCGAGGCCGTCACGCCGATCGCCCTGCCCAACCTTCGCGGCGAGCTCGGCCTCTCCCCCGCCGTTCAGCCCGCCCGGGCCCTCGTGCTGCGTGAGGGCGTGAACCTCGGCGTCGTGGACCTCCCCGACGGCCCGCCCTGCGGCCTCGCCAGCGTCGAGTGGGACGGCGCCCAGCCCAACCGCGCCTGGAGCGGCGTCGAGAGCGTGAGCGTCGCCGCCGCCACCTTGGCCAACCTGCTCAACCCGGCGCTGCGGGCCTTGGTTCAAGGGACCGCCGAGGCCTACGCCGCCCAGCTCGCCTCGTCGGGACGCGCGCCCCTGCCGCGGTTCCTCTTCGCCGCCTTGTGCCACGACCGGACCGCCCGCCCGGCGCTCATGGCGCTGCCGCTCTTCCAAGACGCCGCCGGGGGCCTCGTGAGCGCCGACGACCTCCGGCGCTGGCGCGAGGCCCACCGCGACGCGCCGATCCCGTGGGTGAACGCGCCCGTCGAGCCCGGCGGCCCCACGATGAGCGGCCTCCTGGTGCTCGACGAGGACCGCGTCGAGGCGCTGCGGGCGTGTCTGGGCAAGGCGTCCACCGTCGAGGTCACCGAGCGGCTGCGGACCGTGCGGGTCGCGCGGCTGAGCTTCTTGGCCCGGCCCATCGAGCCCACACGGCTCGACCCCCGGGATCACCAGAACGCCGCCGTCGTCTCCGGCGAGGGCTGGGAGGGCGCCCTGGCCCTGCACGTCGGCGACGCGCCGGTCCTCGGCCTCGACGTGCGGGCGATCCACGAGGGCCGCCTGCTCCGGCGCCTCACCTTGCCGTTCCCCGCGCCTTACGTCGCCGTGGTCTGGGGCCCCGCCCTCACGCCGAACGAGACGATGGACGGCTTCGGCGACGAGGCCGCCGCCGTGAAGGCCTGGCGCGCGCTCACCGAGGCCACCTTGGCGCGGCTGCTCGTGGACCTGCAGGCCGGGGCGATGAGCGTCGCCCAACGACGCGCCGTGTTGACCCGGCTGCACGACGCCGCCGCGACCCAGAGCTTGCCGCCGACCCAGCGAGAGGCCGCCCGGGAGGCCCTCGCCGACGCCCCGCTGTTCGACGCCATCGGGCGCGGCGCCGTGAGCCTACGCGCCGCCCGGGAGGCCCAACGCCTGGGCCAGCTCCGCGTGGTGCCCCCCGGCGTCACCCTCGACGATCCGCCCGAAGACCGCCTCTTCTTGCGGGTGGCCCGGGAGGACGAGGACGGCCTGCGCCTGCTCATCGGCCGCTCACCCCCCGAAGGGACCACGGAGATCGACCAGATCCTCGCCGGGCGGCGCCGCTGGCAGGTCTTGGGGGTGGAGCCGCTGGTGCCCGCCGCCGCCCAGGTCGCCGCGTCGATCACCCACCACGAGCGCCAGGTGTCGATCTGGGCGGCGATCCCGCTGGACCGCGCGCAGGGCCTCCGGGTGGAGTGGCGTGTGGGCGGGCGCACCTTGCTCGCTGAAGACCGTCCCTTCGCCACCGGCGTCCGCCTGCGGGTGGAGCACCCCGAGCTGGCGCCGGACGACGCCTTCTCCGCGCCGCGCCCCGGCCCGGCCAAAGACGCCGTCGAGGACCTCATCCCGTTCGTGATTCACACCTTGATGCACCGCGTCGCCCACGCGCGCTCCCCGAAGGAGCATCCCCACGGCGTGGAGCCCCTGGCGCTGCACGACGCGCGGGCGGCGGGCGTGGCGCTGCTCGCCTGGGCGGCGAAGGGCGCTGAAGGCAAAGACTGGGACCGCCTGCCGCTCGTCGCCACCGCAGAAGAGGACCGCTGGCTCACCGTCGCCCAGCTCAAGGCCGTCGCCCGACGCGGCGCGCTGCGGCTCGTGCAGCCCCACCAGCGCGGCGGCACCGGCGATCCCGACCGCCCGGCGATCCCCGCCGACGCGGCCATCGCCGCCGCCTTGGCCCATTGGGGCAGCGTTGAAGACTACAGCGCCCAGCTCGCCCTCGACGCGCGCCTCGTCGCGCACCTGAGCGCCCCGCCCAGCCGACCGACGCCGGAGACGGGCCCCGAGGTGCTGCTCACCGTGCCGATCCTCGGCGGCGGACGCGAAGGCTTCGTGCAGGTGCGCCGCGACGGGGCCTCGGGCCTGCGGCTGTACAAGGACTGGCGGCCCCTGGGCGAGGTCGAGGCCCCTGGGCCCATCCCCGTCGTCGGCGCGCTCAGCGCCCCGAGCCTCACCGTCGACAAGTCCACGCTCACCGCCGTCGCCGACGCCCACCTGAGCGCCGCGCTCAACGCCGTGGTGGACCTCACCCAGAAGCAGCTCGCCGCGCTCATCGACCGCCTCGACCCCGCCGCCGACCGGGGCCTCATCCTGCGGCTCTTGGCGCGAAACCTCAACCACCCCTCCAAGCTCGGGAGCGCCAAAGGCAAGCTCGGGCGGCTGGTGACCTTGCCCGTGTTCGCCACCGGCGACGGGCCGACGCTCAGCGCCCGCGACCTCAACAAGCTCAAGGAGCGCCGCTGGGTGGGCCTCGGCGTGGTCTGCCGCAGCCTGGATCCCGCGCGGCCGTTCATCCAGCTCAGCGAGGACGAGCGCGCGCTGCTCCAGCCGCTCTTGCCCGGCGTCGACGCCGACGTGGAGGCCGCCGCCGAGCACCGCAGCGCTGAAGAGCGCCGCCGGGTCGCCGAGGCGCTGACCGCCCGGGCCCAGCCCTTCGAGCTGCCCGCCGACGTCGAGCCCTTGGCCTTGGCCTCGTTGGAGAACAAGCGCCTGCGGGCCTTGGCCGCGCTCCACGCCGAGCTCGGGCCGTCCCGGGTGGAGCTGCGGGTGAAGGGCGCCACGATCACCGGGGCTGAAGAGTTGACGCCGGGCGTGGTGGCGATCCTCGACCTCAAGGAGATGCCCCAGGGCGGCGTCGTCACCGCGCTCCCCGAGCTGCTCAAGGCGCTGGGGACGCTCAAGGAGTCCCTCGCCCGAGACTGCGTGGCCCGCCTCGTCGCCGAGGCCGCCCCTCGGGAGCGCCTCTGCGGCCTCTTGCGCGCCGCCGCCCCGCGCCCCTTCGACGCCGACAAGCTGCCTCCAGGCGCCCGGTTCTACTTTGAGCTGCCGCTCTTGCCCACGCCCAAGGCGCCGATCTCGTTGCTCCAAGCCGCCAAGTCCCTCGGCGGGCGCGGCCTGCTCTTCGGCGACAAGGACCTCGGCAAAGGCAAACCTTTGGTGCTCCTCGACAAGCCCGAGAGCCGGGCCTTGCTCAGCGCCGTCGGGTTTGAGGTGGCCGAGCCCGCCGTCTGGACCCAACGGGAGCGCGCCGTCCAGCAGGAGCGGGCCCTCAAGGACACCCTGCGCCGCCGCCGCCGCGCGGTGCTCGACGCCACGGGCCTGCTCACCGCCGGGCTCACCGCGAGCCGGGGCCTCACACGGAAGGTCGAGGCCGCGCTCAACGCCGACGAGGCCACCCTCAACCGCTTGGGCGAGTCGCCGAGCCGACGCCAGATCAACGCCTTGGCCTACTCCTTGATCGAGGCCGTGATGCTCCCGCAGCTCAGCGCGGGCGAGAGCAAGGCCGAGGAGCTCGCGGAGGTGCTCGTGCGCGCCGCCGAGCGCTGCTCAGGCGCCGGAGACGCCGGAGGGGACGACGCGGCCGATGCGCTGCCCGACCTTGACGTCGGCGCCGACGCTTAGCTCCCAGTCCACCCGGCCGGGCTCGGTGACCAGAATCACCGTCGAGCCCAGGTTAAACCGGCCCAGCTCGTCGCCACGCTTCACGGGCAAGGTCGGGTTGAAGCCCTGGAACGACGCGGCCTGCCCGGTGTTGGTCACGATCTGCGAGAACGCCGTGGTCATGCGGCCGACGCCGTAGGCGCCGACGAGCACCACGGCCACCTGCCCCGCCGCCTCGCTCTGCACAAACACCGCGAGGCGCTCGTTCACGGCGAAGAGGTTCGGCACCCGGCGCGTGGCCTCGGGGAACACCGGCCACAAGGCCCCCGGCAGGTACCGCTGGCCGACGATCTCGGCGTCGAGGGGGTGGTGAACCCGGTGGTAGTCCTTCGGGCTCAGATAGAGCACCGCGAACTGCCCGCCCTGGTAACGGCCGTCGCCGCCGACGAGCTCGATGGCGTCGAGGCCGAGGTTCGCCTCGGGCGGGAGCTGGCCGTCTTCAGTCAAGGTGCCGAAGGCGTACACCCGGGCGTCCGCCGGAGACACCAAGGCCTCGGGGGCCGGGTCAATCGGCCGCGCGCCGGGCTTGAGCGGGCGCACAAAGAAGTCTTGGAGGGTCGCGTAGTCCTCGGGGGTGCCGACCATCTCGTCCAGGTTCACACCATACCGACCGGCGTACCAGCGGATGATGTGTTTGGAGAGCCCCGCCCGAGACACGGCCCCTTGAAGCTGAGAGCCGAGGCCCTTGGGCACGACCGAGAGAAGGCTGACGATGAAGGCGTCGTTCATAAATCGGCGCTTAGCGTGCGGGGCGCAAGGCGTCGAGGATGCGCCCGCTGGCGAGGCCGTCTCCGTAAGGGTTCACCGCCCGGGCCATGGCGTCATAGGCCGCGCGGTCGGTCAGGAGCGTGCTCACGCCGCCGACGATGGCCTGGATGTCGGTGCCGACGAGCTTCACCGTGCCCGCGTGCACGGCCTCGGGGCGCTCCGTCGTCTCCCGCATCACCAAGACCGGCTTGCCCAGGCTCGGCGCCTCCTCTTGAATGCCGCCCGAGTCGGTGAGCACGACGTCGCTGCGGTCCATGAGCCGCACGAACGGCGCGTAGTCCAAGGGCGGGATCAACAGCACGTTCTCCCGCTCCCCGAGCAGGCTGTACACCGGGCCCTGCACGTTGGGGTTGAGGTGAACGGGGTACACAAAGGCCACGTCGGGGAATCGTTCGGCGAGGGTTCGCACGGCCTCGCAGATGTTCAAGAAGCCCTGGCCGAAGCTCTCCCGGCGGTGGCCGGTGATGAGCACCATGCGGCGATTCGGCGCGTCAAAGAGCGGCAGAGTGGGCCCCAAGGCCTCGGCCCAGTCCGACGCGGGCCGCGCCTTCACCTGGTCCCGCACCGAGAGCAAGGCGTCGATGACCGTGTTGCCCGTCACCCACATCCGCTCCACGGGCAGGTGCTCCCGCTTGAGGTTCTCCATCGAGCCTTGGGTGGGCGGGAAGAGGTAGGTGCAGAGCTGGTCGGCGAGCACCCGGTTGGCCTCCTCCGGGAACGGGCTGGTGAGATCGCCGGTGCGTAGGCCCGCCTCGACGTGGCCCACGGGGATGTGGGCGTAGAACGCGGCCAAGGTGGCGGCCAGCGTCGTCGTCGTGTCGCCGTGCACGAGCACCACGTCGGGCTTCTCGGCGTCGAGCACGTCCTTCATGCCGGTCAAGATGCGCGCGGTGAGCTCGGTGAGGTTCTGCCCCGGGCGCATGACGTTGAGATCGTGGTCGGGGACGATGCCGAACAACGAGAGCGCCTGGTCGAGCATCCCCCGGTGCTGGCCGGTCACGCACACCCGGCCCTCAAAGTCGGGGTCGGCGGCGAGGGCCTGAACGACCGGGGCCATCTTGATCGCCTCGGGGCGGGTTCCAAAGACGCTCAGCACACGACGTGGCATCACAGCTCCCTCTGCGCGGTTGGGCCCACCATCACACGACATGAACGTCGTGGTCAACCCCGGCCAACGTGGCCTCCCGCCAAAGGTTTGGACAGGGCGTGTTCAGATTTTTGTACGCCGTCCCAGGGCTCGTACACATCCCCTTGACCTGGGACGGTCCCAAACCCACGCCAAGCCCAGAGAGGATCGCGCCCTGTCCGGTCACCGACGGGGGTGATCTGCCCCTGGACGCAAACGCTCTGGGTTGGTGTCCTTAGAAGGTCAAGAAGTGAAGGGTTCGCGCCCAACAACACGGGAGTTGGCATGGACTTTGCAAAGCAAGTGAATGAGCCAATGCCCTGGCCCAAGTCCCCAAGAGGAGAGCGCATGAACAGCCCCGCCGAGAGCAAGCGCCCCCGTCGTCAGCTCATCGACGAGTCCCCCAGCGGGGTTCTCCTCAACAAGTACCTGGAGCGCATGGGCAACATCCCGCTCCTCAAGCGTGAAGACGAGATCGAGGTCGCCCGCCGCGTGCGTGAGGGTGGCCCCGAGGCCGAGATCGCGAAGGTCATCCTCACCAACGCCAACCTGCGCCTCGTCGTCTCCATCGCCCGGCAGTACTCCTACCGTGGCCTTCCCCTCGCCGATCTTGTGCAAGAGGGCAACATCGGCCTCATGCGCGCCGTCGAGAAGTTCGAGCCAGACCGCGGCTTCAAGTTCTCGACCTACGCCTCGTGGTGGATTCGCCAGTCCATCATCCGCGCCATCGAGTCCCAGTGTCGCACCATCCGCATCCCGATCTACAAGCTTGAGGTCATCAACAAGGTCCGGCACACCCAGAAGGCGATGTTCCAAGAGATCGGCCGCGAGCCGACCCTTGAGGAGGTCGCCGAGCGCCTGAACCTCGACCCGCGCAAGGTCAACGCGCTCATGAAGCTCACCCGCGAGCCGATGAGCCTCGACGCCCCGGTCTCTGAGGACTCCGAGTCTTCCTTGGGCGACTTCATCGAGAACGAGACGACGGGCCTGCCCTCCGCTCCTCTGGAGGAGGCCTCGCTCAAAGAAGAGATCAACGACGTCTTGTGCAGCCTGAGCCCCCGCGAAGAGAAGGTGCTCCGGATGCGCTACGGCATCGGCGAGCCCGCGCACTACAGCCTTGAGGCCATCGGCGCGCAGTTCAACCTCACCCGCGAGCGCATCCGCCAGATCGAGATCAAGGCGCTGGCCAAGCTGCGCCGGGCCGAGGGCTGCCGCTCCTTAGAGGGCTTCCTCAGCGCCTGAGCCGCCGCGCGCTCGCCGCGAGGCTACAAAAAGCAGACGTTCCGACCGGCGCGCACGGCCCCCAAGAGGTCGTCGTCGCGGTTGGCCAGCTCAAGGGCGGTCTCGCCGCTGAGCGCGGCGATCTCGGTCAGCGCCGGGTAGTCGATTCGTTCTGAACGATCACAGCGCTCGTGGTAGCAGGGCTCGTCCTCGGTCCAGAAGAAGACGTAGGGGATTCCGACCGCGCAGAAGCTGTAGTTGTCGGACTGGTCGCTCCCGTCGCCCAAGGAGACGTCGAGGGTCGGGTGCTCGTCCACAAACGCGCTCACGGCCTCTCGGCCGGCGGTGCCTCGGAAGGTGCCCAAGGCGTACAGCGTCGCCGAAGACGCGAAGCTGCCCACCATGTCCATGTTCACGTTGTAGACGATCTGGTCGAGGTCAAGCTCGGTGGGGGCGCGCCGCATGAAGCGCTCGGAGCCCTCAAAGCCCGACTCCTCGGCGCCCAAGGCCGCGAACACGATCGTCCGGTCGGGCTGCTGCCCTTCGTTCACCAAGCTCTGCGCGATGGCCAGCAACGCGGCCACCCCGGAGGCGTTGTCGTTGGCGCCGAGCCAGCCGTCGCCAAAATGATCGAGGTGCGCGGAGATGACCACCGACTCGCCCATGACGCTGGGCTGGGCGCCGGGGATCATGCCGAGCACGTTGGCGGTCTCCTCGCCGTTGTCGTCGGTGAACGGCTGCTGAAATCCATCCCCGGTGCCCACCTCCAAGAGCCCGAGGCAGGCGAAGCGCTCCGCGACGAAGGCGCGGGCCAGCTCATCCCCCGCCGATCCCGGCGCGCGCCCGTCTAGCTCGGGCGAGGCCAGGTACGCCAGATCCGCGGTCATGGCGTCTTCGTCGTAGGCGTTGGGGCGGTCACAGCCCGTCGGCTGCGGCCCGGGCAACGAAGAGTCGCCCGTGTCGTTGGCGTCACGGGCGCAGCCGGTCATCGTGGCGAACCCGACGACCCACGGCCAGAGGGAGGCGGCGCTGGGGAGGGCGTTCATGGGGCGACGATAGCACAGAGGCCGCCGCGCCCTGGCGCCCGCTCGTCCGGCCGGGATCCGCGCGACCTGGACGGAGGATCCTCAAGGGGTTTTGAGGGCTTGGCTCAGGCCGCGCGCCTCGCCGAGAGGCCCAAGCCCGAGCGCACCTGGGCCAGCTCGGCCTCAAGGGCCTCACGCCGCGCGCCCGTCGCGGCCTCCGCCGCCGCCTGGAGCGTCACCGCCAGCTCATAGGGGTTTGGCTGGTCGCGGAGCACGTCCAGAGCACGATCGTAGGGCCTCGTCGCCGCCTCGGGGCTCACCCGCCACTGCACCCAGCGCGCGCGCAGCCGCAGCGCCGGGCCGCGCAGGTACGGGTAGATGAACCCCAACGCGCGGGCCTTGATCACGCAGAGCGTCACGATGGCCCGCAGCCGCCAGGCGGGAACTCCTTTCGCGCCGTGGCTGAGCGCGTAGAGCGCGGCCTCTCCGGCGTCTACGAGGCCGATCTGCAAGAACGGCACGAGGATGTGGTACCGCCACACGCTGGCGAAGGCGCGCATCGCGGCCTTGGCGGCGCCCTCGGCGTCCTCCTCCAGCACCATGATGTTCGCCTGGTGGTTGAGCGCGGCGCACTGGTTGGCGAGGTCGGCCAACGAGGCGCTGATGCGGTGGGCCTCCTCCAGCTCCGCCAAGGCGGCCTTCGCGTCGGTGATGCCCAACAGGTAGCGGCACATCGGCGACCACGAGAGCCGCCAGCCCTGGTGGCGCATGGCGTTGAGGCTGCGGGCCAGCTCGCCCATCTCGTCGAAGATCGGCAAGGCCCGGGCGAACTCGCCCTTGAGGTAGTGGCTCGTCGCCTGGAGCATGAGCCCGGTCTGGGTCTCCCACAGCTCCCCCACCCGCGCGAAGACCTTGCGGGCCTCGCGGTGCAGGTGGATCGCCTCGTCGAGCTCGTTGGCGAAGGTGTGCCGCGTCGCGAGGCGGCTCAGCGCGATGCCCTCGGCGACGGCGTCGTGGCTCCGCCGGGCGAGGTCGAGGCCATGGGCGCAGGCCCGCTGGGCGCCGCCGAGCAGCCCGGCCCCGGAGAGCACGGTGCCGTAGTAGGTGTAGGCCTGGGAGAGCTCCGAGGCCGAGGCCACCTGCCGCCCGAGGTTGAGCGCGGCGAAGGTCGCCCAGACGAGCTTGGCGATGTCCAAGAAGTAGTAGATGCGGATGAGCGACACCAAGGTCGTGAGCTGCCTGCGCCCCGAGCCCCGGCTCGCCGCGGCGCCGCCTTCGGGATCACGGCCCATGAAGAAGGTCAGCACCCCCATGAGCGTGAGCGGCACGAGGCTGAACAAGCTGCGGGGCGCCCGGCGGCCATAGAGCCCCAACGAGGCCTCCAAGGCGTCGATGGCGAGGTGGCTGTCGCCGCGCTCTTGGTAGGCGCGGCCCAAGCCCTCCTGAATCTCCGCGCGCTCCTGGTCGTTTCGCGCCGCCGCTTGCCCCGAGAGGAGCAGCTCGACGGCCTCCTCATACTTGCCCGCGCTCACCAGCACTTCAGCGAGCTCGACGCCGACGGTGTGGCGTGTGTCGGCCCGCTCCTCCGCCGTGAGCTCCGCCTGATCCAGCAGGCCGAGCGCCCGGCGATAGTGGGCGATGGCGTCGTCGTTGGCGTACTGGTCGCGGGCGTCACGGGCGGCCATGAGCGTGTAGCGGAGGCCACGGCTGGGGTCGTCGCCCTCGACGCTGTGGTAGGCCAAGAGCGCGGCGGCCCCGCGCGCGCCTTGGCCGAGGGCCTCCTCCAGGTAGATCACGAAGCGCCGGTGCATCGCCTGTCGCACACCCGGCAGGAGCGTGGTGTAGCAGACATCGCGGATCAGCACATGCTGAAAGGCCGCGAACAGGGGCGACCGGGACTCGATCGACACCAAGGCCGCGACGTTCAGGCGCCGCAGCGCCTCGTCTACGACCTCCCCGTCGAGGGACTCACTCCAGATCACCCGGACGGCGTCGACGGCGAAGACGCGCCCGATGACCGACCCGCCCTTGAGCAAGGCGCGCTCGGCCTCACCGAGCCGATCGAGGCGCGTGAGCAGGACCTCCTGCACGGAGTGCGGCAAGGCGATGTCTTCAGCGCGCTCGGGCATCCCGGCCAAGGAGTCGCCGTAGGTCTCGCGCAGGCCCAAGACGATGGACTGGATGAAGAAGGGGTTGCCTTGGGCGCGGCTGAGGATGCGGGTCTCGATCTCGACGCGGGGCTCGGGCAGCGCGAGGAGCATCCGGGTGAGCGCCCGCGCCTCGTCTTCAGCGAGCTGCCCGAGCTCACAGCGCCGCACCCCGGACGCGCCGGTGAGGCGCTCGTCGGCCTCGCCGGGCCGGGCGGTGATGAGCATCGCCACGGGCAAGGCGTCGAGGCGCGCGGCGACGTGCTCCACGAGCTCTAGCGACGACCGATCGGCCCAGTGGACGTCCTCTAGCCACAACAACAGCGGCCCTCGGGCGGCGCGCCCGGCGATGAGCTGCATGACCAGCGCGCTGAGCCGCTGGCGGCGTCCACGCGCGTCCAATGCCCTCGCCCTCGGCGCCTCGCTCTCCCAGCCCATCAGCTCGACGAGGAGCGAGCCCGCGCCGGGATCGTCCGGGGCCACCTGGCGCACCTCGGCCTCTAACCGCGCGATGCGCTCCGCCAGCGGGAGCGTCGGCGGCAGCTCCAAGAGGCGGAGCAGCAGCTCACGCCAGGGGTAAAACGGCGTGCGCTGCTCGTAGGTGTAGCAGGCGCCCTCGACGACATGAACGCCGCGCCCACGGGCCTCGACGGCCAGGGCTTCAGACAAGCTCGATTTGCCGACGCCCGCCTCGCCGACGAGGAGCGTCGCCGCGCCGCCGCCCCCCAAGGCCGCGCCCAGGGCCCGCCGGAGCAGGCTCCGCGCCGCCTGACGCCCGACGAGCTCAGGCACCACCCGCGCCCGCTCGCCGCTGAGCGCCGAGAGCACGGGCAGGGTGAGCACGGGATGATCGATGCCCTTGAGCGTGCGGGCGGTGGGATCGCCCAAGGCGAAGTCTCGGGCGACGGCGCGGGCCGTGGCGGCGTCGACGAGCACGCCGCGCTCACACAGCGTCATCAGCCGGGCGGCGACGTGGGCCACCTCACCCAAGGTGGTGTAGCCCCGACGGCCCCCGCCGCCGATGATGCCGCAGTACGCTGGCCCCGTCGCGACGCCGACACGCACGCCGCGCACGCCTCCGAGGCTCTCCGCGCCTTGTAAGATGGCCCAGGCGAAGCGCGCGTCGCCATGAGCTCTTGGTGCCC
>JBEAVX010000411.1:0-4096 GCA_041160755.1 Pseudomonadota bacterium | reverse complement strand
GGCCCTGTGGGTGATCTTCGAGTCGTTGGCGCCCTTGGAGGATCGCCAAGCGCCCCTGCGGCTGGGGTTCGCCTGGGCGATCACCGGCCTCCTGTACTGGTTCAACGCCATCTTTGTGGGCGTCGCGCTCCTCGCCGTCGCCGTCGCCCGGGCCTGGACGATGCCCCCGGCGGATCGCCGCGCGCTGATGCTCCGGGGCCTCGTCGCGGCGGGGATCGCCTTGGGCTTGGTGAGCCCGATCTTGGTGATGATGGCGGCGCGGGCCCAAGACGGCGGCGTGCCGGGGCTCCTGGACGTGCAGAGCTGGAGCCTCTTGCGGTCGAGCCTGTTCACCGTCGAGGGGATGCCCGTCGGGCTGTTCACCTTCCAGCCGCTGCGCTGGGGCGCGGCGTTCTTGTTCCCCGGCGAGGCGGGCCTCCTCTCCACCGCCCAGTCGAGCCCGCTCACGGTCATCGGCCTGCTCGCCCTCCTCGCGGCGCTGATGAGGCCGGGCCTCCGGGGCGTGATGCTGGCCTTGGCCGTGCCGAGCCTGATCTTGAGCGTCGGCCCGGTGCTCCTCATCGGCGATCGGGGCCTGCCGAACCCGCTGTACAACGCCCTGGTGATCGCCGTGCCGCCCCTGCGCCGCCTGTGGTTCCCCGAGCGGGCCCTGTTCTTGGTCGCCTTGGCCCAGGCCCTCGCCGTCGGGGCGCTCTGGGCGCGGCTGGAGGCGCCGAAGGTGCGCGCCGGGGTGGCCCTGGCCGTGGCGCTGGTGTGGGGGCTTGAGCTTCGCGCCGGGGGCTTCGCGCCGCTGCCGAGCTGGGACGCCCGCCCGCCTGCGGCCTACCAATGTCTGGCGGAGGGCCCGCCGGGCGCGGTGATCGACCTCCCCGAGCGCTGGAGCGCCGCCCACCTCTACTACCAGACCGTTCATGGCCGCCCCATCTTCGGCGGCATGTTGGAGGGCAACGCCCAGTTCTCCCCGCCGGAGATCACGACGCTGCGCGCCCAGAACAGCCTGTGGAGAGCCCTTGAGGCGGCCACCCAGCCCGGTCCCTCGGGCCGAGGCGCGCGTGAGACGAGGGTTCGGGCGGAGGACAAGGCGGCCTTGGGCGCGCTTGGTTACCGCTTCGTCGTGCTGCGTCGGGACGCCGTGCCGGATCGTGTCGTTCAAGGGCTGATCGGGCGGATGGTGTCGCTCTTGGGGCCGCCGGTCTACGAGGACGCCCGGGCGCTGATCTTCGCGCCCTGGGGCGGTGATCGGCCCTGCGCCGAGCCTCAACCGGACAGGCGCCGCGTCGGGCGCACAGACGTCGCGCCAGAGCAGCGCGCCGGGCCCCAGCGCCCGGTTCAGCTCGTCTTCGACTGACGGCCCGCGGCGGGGGTCGAGCCGCGCAGGAGCCGCGACTCGACGATGCGCCGCTGGCGGTTCTTGTAGATGTGGTGGGCGTTCTCGCCCTCCTCGTTGGCCTCGGCGGTGGCCTTGTCGATCACCTGGAACTCGACCATGACGTAGACCACCGAGCCCAACATCAGGTGCGTCTCCGGCGACATCTTCGCCACCACGTCGTCGACACGCACGGGGAAGTCCACGATGAAGTTGATCATCCGGTAGGACTGGCCCGAGAACGGGTTCGCGCCTTGGGGCTCGGCGGTGCGGGCGGCGAGGCGCTGCATCCGGGGCGCGAGGCGGGCGTAGTGGGGGTCTTCGCGGATCAGGCGCCGCATCACGAGCAGGTTGTTGTGGCTGGCCTCGGGGATAACGTAGTTGAAGGGGAACAAGGTATGGGTGAGGTGCGCGAGCACGGGCAGCACCTCGTCTTGTTGGCCGACGACCACCCGGAAGCGCAGCTTGTCGAAGATCGTCGCCGCCAGGGTGTCGCGTTTGGTGAGCAGCTTGGAGATCACCGAGGTCCGCGTCTTGCGGGAGCCGTAGAAGGCCAAGAGCGGGTACCCCTCGGCGCGCATCCGGTCGGCGTACTGGATGATCACCCGCTCGGCGCGGTCGAAGAGCTCGGCCTCGGAGATCGCCAGGCGGTGCTTGAGGTCCGAGGCGTCCATGTGGTTGATGGTGTGCATGATCTTGAGCAACATGCAGGCCAAGGACTGCGTGCGGCGAAAGCGGCCGGTCCAGGTGGACGCGGCGATGAACACGTCGCGCACGTCTTTGGGGTCGCGCAGCTCCTTGGGGAAGCGGATGTCGTGGTGCTCCTCCAGGTAGTTGATCGCCTGGTTGAACAAGAACCGCAGCCGCTCCACGTCCGCCGGATCGTCGGGGTCCAGGTGCTGGAGCCGCAGGTGGGCGTCCACCTCCTCCACGGTGCTCAGGTTCAGCTTGTGCCAGTCCACGACGGACTGCCCCTGCAAGATGAGGCGCACGGCCTCCAGATCGTGCAGGGTGAGGGCGCTGGGGGAGAAGTTGGCGGCGAAGGAGGTGTCAACCTTCAGGATGTCGGAGGCCATGCGGCGCCTGGGCAGGTCGGGAGACGCCATCCTATCTCGCCCTTGGCCCGCGCGGCTTTTGACGACGACGCGCCCGCGCGGTGTTAGGGGGCTCGCCATGTCGTCCCCGCGCGCCTCGCTCATCACCCTCCTCGGCCGTGCCCTCGGCCGCACCTTCTCAAACCTCGGCGTCTTGCTCCCTTGGGCGATGCTGTTGGGCGGCGTCGGCCACGTCCTGATGTACCTGGCGGCGCTGCACCTCGCGCCCCGGTTCGCGGCGAGCTCCACGACGCTGTTCATCGCGTCGGAGATCATCAAGCTCGTCGTGAGCTTGCTCTTGGGCGTGCTGCTCGTGCCCCTGGTGGACGCGATCACCATCTATGTGTGGCGCGAGGCCGACAAGGGCCGCTCCCCGTCGCTCTACGCGGCGACGAACTGGGGCATCTTGCGCTATGCGCGCATGTTTAAGCCCCACATGTACTCGTATCTGGCCATCGCCATCGGCATGCAGGTGGTGATCCCCGGCGTGCTCTACGCGCTCCAGTACGCCTTCGTAGACGCCATCGCCGCCACGGACGACAACGCCCAGCAGCCCTTGGCCCGCTCCCAGAAGCTCACCCAAGGTCGGCGCTCACGCATCGCCCGGGCCTGGTTGCCTTACGCCGTGTGGTATCCGGCGTACTACTTCTACTTCGGCTTTCAGGCCGAGGGCCTCGGCGCCTGGGCGGTGTTCCTCTTCGGCGTCGTGGACGTGCTCCTGTTGATGGCGATGGAGATGGTGATGTTCGCGCTCTACGATGAGCGCATCGCCGAGGCCCGGGCCGCCCTGGAGCGCCAGCAGGCCAAAGAGGCCGCCTCCGGCGTGGCCACGGCCGGCGTCGTGGAGACGACCTCCTGAAGAGCGCCTCCGCCGCCGCTCCTTTTGTGGAGGATCTGCCGCGCCACCTCGACGGCGCCTCTGCGCTCGCGGGCCTGCCCGGCGGCGCCTTGGCGTTCGCTGTGTCGCGGATCGCCGACCGGTCCACCTGGCTCATCGTGCCCAGCGCGGAGGAGGCCGAGCGCCTTCACGCCGAGCTCGGGTTTTACCTCGGCGCGCGGCGGGTGCGCCTGTTCCCTGCGGACGACGTGCGGCCCTACGACGGCCTCTCGCCCCACCCCGAGCTGCCTCGGGCGAGAATCGGCGCGCTCTATGCCCTCGATCAAGGGCAGCGGGTCGTCGTCGTCGCCTCGGCCCCGGCGCTCATCGGCCTCGTGCTGCCCGCCGAGGTGATTCGTTCGGGCCCTGAGCTCGCCGCCGGTCTACGCCTGAGCCCCAAGGCGCTCACCACGAAGCTCGCCGAGCTGGGCTACCTCGCCGTGAGCAAGGTCGAGGACCCAGGCACCTTCGCCGCCCGGGGCGACGTCGTGGATCTCTGGCCCGTGGGCATGGAAGATCCCCTGCGGATCGAGCTCTTCGACGACGAGATCGAGTCCTTGCGGCGCCTGGGAGATCGCCAAAAGACGGCGATCGTGAGCCTGCGGGTGCTCCCGGCGCGTGAGGAGGTGCTCGGCCAAGCGGCCGTGGACCGCGCCGCGCGGGTGCTGCGGGAGCTCGTCGGTGATCGCCCCGAGGGCGCCGCGCGCCGCCGTGAGGTGCTGGAGGACCTCAAGGCCGGCATCCGCTTCTCGGGCGTCG
>JBEAVX010000885.1:0-10400 GCA_041160755.1 Pseudomonadota bacterium | reverse complement strand
TCGCGCCCGGGCGGGCAGATGACCTCGTAGTATTGGCCGCCGCCGTCGATCTTGCGGAGCTGCAGCGGGTTCGTGGTGAGCAAGGACGCCGCCCGGGCGCGGAGATCGGCGGTGCTCGCGCCCCACGCGGCGAGCTCCGCCTGGGTGACATAGCGCGCGTAGCCGCCCTCGACGCGGCGATAACACAGGTAGAGCTCGTTCAGGACGAGATCCTCACAGGCCAGCTCCGCCGCCGTGCCCGTCTTGCCCGAGGCCCGCAGGCGCTCGGCCTGGACGATGCGCTCATCGACGGACGTGGGCTGGGGCAAAAAGTCGCCCGCCGGGAGCGCCGCGAGGCCAAGGCTGACGCCGAACCAGAACCCCACCATTCTTCACCTCCGTGCGCCTCCAGCGACACCGCGCCCTCAGCGTGTGTTCCGATGGGCTGACGCGCCGCTGAGATCTCTGACGCCGCGCGCAAAACTCTGACGCTCACTCTGAGACCGAGTGCTCCTCGATGACGGGGAGCAGATCCTCACGCAGAGGGCGCTCGCTGCGCGGCTCGGCCATGAGCTCGGTGAGCTGGGCGGTGAGGCGGCGCTGGCGGCGGCAGAGGGTCTTCGCCATCTCGTGAACGAGCTTAAACGCCGCGAGGTTGCCCTCGTTGAGCAGGGCGTCAAACTCGCTCTTGGGGAAGCGGAACAGCGTGCCCTCCCCCACCGCCGAGACCGTGGCGCTGCGCGGCGAGCCGTCGATGAGCGCCATCTCGCCAAAGCAGGCGTGGCGCCCCAAGCGGGCGAGCTCTTCGCTGGGGCCCATGAGGCGCGCCTTGGTGACGGTGACCTCGCCGCGGTGAATGACGTACCAGGCGTCTCCGGCCTCGCCCTCGCGGAAGATGGGCTGGGCATGGCGCACCCGCTGAATCTGCATCACGCGGACGATCTCAGAGAGCTCCGCAGGGTCGAGATCACGGAACAGAGGGGTCTCTAGCAAGAAGGTGATGATGCTTTCTAGCGTCAGCGCACTTCCCACGTGACCTCCTGCGACCTTGAGCTGGGTTTCCGAGGTGCATGTTTTACCATATGTGGGAGAGACCACGCCCTCGTGACGCCCTGGACCGCTTGATGAACCCTGTCTCCTGGCTCTTGTCCCTCGTGATCTTGTGGGGGCCGATCCTCTTGGCGCTCACCGCGCTGGCGCCGATCAGCGCGCGGGGCTGGAGCCTGCACCTCATCACCACGACGGCCTTGGCCTGGCTGGTCACCCGGGCGCTCACGGTGCTGTTTTTTGTGCCCCTCGCCGCCGCCGGGCCCGGACGCCACCGGGTCATCCCACGATTCCCGGCGTTTGGGGTGCTCTCCGGCGCCATGGGCGTCGCGCTCATCGCTTATGGCGCCTGGCGCGCGAACGACGAGGGCGTGAGCCTCACGCTGCTCGGCGTCGGGGTGCTCGGCCTGCTCTGCCTTCGCAACGGCAAGTCGTTTCGGGACCTGCCGATCTGGGAGTCGAGCATGCGGCTCTGCGGCGAGGCGCTGCGTGTGGAGGGCGTCAGCGGCGCCGTCGATGTGCCGCTGCGCGACGCGCGGGTGCTCCGCCGCCGCCGGGACGGCTCGTTCTTGATCACCACCGCTGAAGGCGCCCTGGACACCCTCGTGCTCACCCGCAAGGCCGGGGGCCGCTACTGGGTCGATGACGCCGAGGGGCTGCTCGCGGCGATCACGCCCCTGGTGCGCCTGGAGGAGACCGACTCGTTGTTGCGCGCCCGGCCGCCGACGCCGTGATCTGGACGCCCTTGCGCCCCGGCCCCACCTTCGGTAGCCTGTAGGTCCCCACCGGAGCCCACGCGATGCCCGACCTGCGCAAGAAGCTCAAGGACAAGCTCAAGTCCGTCGTCAACCGGCTCTCCGGTGAGTACTCGGCGGTCGCCCCGGAGACGATCGAGCCCTACGAGCGCCCCGGCAAACCCGTCGATGACGCCGAGGTGAAGGTGATCCGAGCGAACCTGAACCGGCCCAAGAACCGGGGCGAGACCTGAGCCAGATCAGGATCTTGGCTCAGAGCATCTCGGGATCGGGGGCGGTGCCGTCTTGGGCGAGGCGCACCTGAACCTCTAAGGCGCGCACCCGACGGCGCAGGCGCTCGTTCGTCTCGTGCTCGGCGGCCAAGGCCGTCTTCACCTCGGCGAGCTCGGCCTCTAAACGGGTGCGCAGGCGCTCCAATCGACGGTTGGAGTCGAGCGCGAGGCGCAGGCGATCGTCACCCTCGGCGCTCGGCGCGGCGGCGGGGCGGTCGAGGAGCTCTTGCACCCGGGCGCGGAGGCGCTGGGTCTCGGCGCGCAGCGTCTCGGCGCGCTGGGCGGCGATCTCCGCGCGCTGGCGCTCATAGTCGGCCTCTTCGATGGCGGCGTCACGATCGCGCCGCAGCTCCTCCACCAAGATGTCTCGGCTCAAGGGCTCCTCCTCGTCCGCTCAAGGTAGCACGTCCTTCGGGGGGGGCTCCGCGAGGGCGCGGGTGAGCGCGTCGAGGCCCTCGTCCCACGGCCCGTCGGGGGGCGGGTCGAGGCGGATCGCCCAGACCTGCAGCGTCGCGAAGGGCCACGGCACCATGAACCGATCCCAGCTCCGGGCGCGCCAGGCCCGGCTGGGGTGGACACGCACGACGACGATGGGCCGCCGCTTGGCGACGGCGAGGCGCACGGCGCCGGGCTTGGGCACCCCCGCTGGGCCCCGGGGACCATCGACGGCGAGCACCGGGGAGAGGCCGTCGTCGAGGCCTTCCTGGGCGCGCTGGAGCGCCTCGGCGCCGCCCTTGGAGCTGCCGCCCCGCACGAGCGGGAAGCCGAAGGCCGTTAGCGCCCCGGCGATGATCTCGCCGTCTTTGGACTGGCTGACCATCGGCAGCATCGACCGGCCTCGGGCGAGCACCCCCGCCGGGAGCAGCTCGCCGTGCAAGAGCGCGACGACGACGGGGCCTTCAGCCATGGCGTCGTCCAGCGCGCGCACCTGGAGCCGAAGCCGCCAGGTGCGCGCCCAGACCAGGGCCATTCGCCCCAGCGTCACGCCCAAGAGGCGCGCCCAACGGCTCACGTCTCGCCCTCTGCGCTCGGTGTGGAGGTGGTTAGAATAAGCCGTCCCCCGCCGCGCCGCGCGGGAGAACGTGAGGTCCACCGTGTCTGAGCCCAGCCCCCCCAAGCTGCCCATCGGCGCGCAGACCCACAACGAGGCCAAGGTGACCTACACCCGCCGCGCCGAGTCCGACGCGGCGGTGTTTGTGGACGACACGCCGCTGCCCCGGGCGCTGGTGATCGCGCCCTCGGCCACGCTGAGCGTCGGGGAGCGCGCCGTGGCCGCCCGGGCGCTGGGCCTCTCCGAGAGCGCGCTGGACCGCCTCGTCGCCACCGGGGCGCCCTTGGTGCTCGCGACGGCGCCGAGCGTCGAGGCCGCCGAGGCCCTCAAGGGCGAGTGGTCGGGCCGCATCAGCGGTGTGGTCGTGAAGGACTCCCAGGCCCTCCGCCCGCCCTGGACGGTGCCAGCGCTCATCGGCCTGTTCGGCGGCGGGTTTGTGCTCGGCGGCCTGGGGCTCGTCTCGTTCGTCTTCTTGGGCCTCTTCGCCTTGGTGTTCCTCGGCCTGGCGATGTTGATGATGCTCGGCGGCGTCGGCGCGCTCATCGCCGCGTCCGCCCAAGGGGGCCAAGAGGAGCGCCGCCTGCGCGCGGGCCTCGCCGCCCGGGGCCAAGGCCGCCCCGCCGACCGCGACCCCCGCACCAAGGCCCTCGCCGAGCGGGTGCGCGCCAGCCTGACCCGAATCGGCGCCGATCCTGAGCTGCCCGATCTCGCCAAGAGCGACCTTCAGACCGCCTTGGCGGGTGTGCTGGATGAGCTGGATGAGCTGCTCCTCGCGGGCGGGGACACGGCGGCGGCCGAGGCCAAGCTCGCCGAGGTCGAGGCCGCGCTCAAGGAGCTCGGCGGCGCGACGGCGGGCGGGGCCAAGGTCGGCGGATCGGCCACGGATCGGCTGCGCTCGGCGTCCTCGGCGCTCAAGGGCAGCGTCGAGCTTCAGCCCAGACGCTCCGCCGCAGAAGAGGAGGTGGAGCGCCGCCTTCAGGCCGCCCGCGCCAAACGGGGTGACAAGGCGTGAGCGGCGCCGCCGCCGGGCGCCCCCGCCGGGCGCTCATCGTGCGCCTCGCCCAACAGGCCCTCCAGAGCCTCGGCCCGGATCCCGTCGTGGTCGATGTGGGCTGTGATCATGGCCACGTCGCGGCGGCGCTGGGCGCCATCGGGGTCGAGCGTCGCCGCCAGCGGCTCCCCCGCCGGGACGACGTGGCGCTCGTCGTGGCCGACGGCCTGCGGCCCTTTCGCCGGGTGGATCTCGCGGTGATCACGGGCATGGGCGCGGAGACGATCCTCGGCGTGCTCGACGCCGGGCCCCGCCCCACCGTCGCCGTGCTCCACGCCACGGAGCGCGCCTGGGCCTTACGCCTGGGCCTCGCCGCCCGGGGCTACCGCATCGACGCCGAGGCCTTGGCGCCCGAGGCCCGCGGCTACGCCGAGGTGATTCGGGTGACCTTGGGTGAAGAGGCCGCGACGGGCCTGACCTTGGCCTTCGGGCCGAAGCTCGTCGATGACCCGCTGCTCATGGAGCACGTCGCCCACGAGCGCGCCCGCTGGGCCATCCGCGCCGAGAAGGCGCGCGACGCCGAGCGTGAGGAGGCCCTGGCCTGGCTGCAGCTCTTCGACGCGCTCGCCGCTCAGCGCCGCTCGGCCTGACCGTGGGCCTGCATCGCGGCGAGGATGTGGCACACCCAGCCGAAGAAGCCGCCGGTGCCGATCCAGAAGCCCGGCGTGAAGATCAGCCAGAACAGGCCCCAGCCCCAACGACCGGCGTAAAACTGGCCGATGCCAGGGACGATGAAGCTGAGCAGGGCGGCGGCGCGGGGATCTTTGGAGTTGCTCGACACGGGAGGGCTCCTACGTTGGCGCTCGGCCTACGGCTCGGGCTTGGGCTTTGTTTCAGCGATCAGGCGAGTGGACTGGCCCCGGGCGGCGGCCTCGGCCTCTAAGGCGGCGCGGAGGCTGAGGTCGGCGTCGGAGAGGCGCACGCCCAGGCGCGACATCTCGGCGTGAATCGCCACCACGTCCACCTCGATCTCGGCGGCGGCGCGTAGGGCGGCGTCGCCTCGGCGCTCCTCCAGCAGCTCGCCGACCTTGCGGGAGAGCGCCTCGCGGGTGGCGAGCAGGCGCAGGCGCTCCAAGGCGCGGTTGAAGTCCTCAAGCTGGCGCTCTAGACGCTGCTCTAAGCTGATGAGCCCGGCGTCACGGGCGGTCAGTCGGGCGCGCTCCTCGTCTACGGCGCGCACCTCACCGTCCTCGGGGGGCAAGCCCAAGGCCTCGTTCGCACGGATGAGCTGGGCGCGCAGGTGAACGAGCTCGGACTGCCGGGCCTCCAAGCCCGCGCGCTCCAGGCGCAGATCGTCGATGCGGCGCACCAAGAACGCGCGGTGGGGCGCGGCCTCAAAGATCACCCCGTCGCTCGACTCGATGAACGACTGGCTCATCAAATGCTGCACCGCAGCAATCAAAGACTCGGCGGCCTTCTCCCGGCGTCGCTGGGCGCGGCCCCGCCGTCGTGGGCTGAACATCAAGGCGCCGATCAGCACACCCAAGATCCCGAACAGGATCGCCACCTGCCCCATCAGCTCGATGCCGATCAGGGTGGCCGCGGCGATGACCCCCAGGGCCTTTCGGTGGGCCCAGGCCAGCTCCGTCCAGCCAAGGATGGCCTCTAAGGCCTCGTCCGCGCGCTCAAGCTCGTAGAACCGGCGCTGCACCTCGGCCCAGGCCTCCACAGAGACCTTCGCGCCGTCGCCGCCGCTGGGCCCGAGGCCCAGGTGCGCCAGCGGCTCGCGCAGCACCCCGGCGTTGCGGAGCTTTCGCCGCCAGTCCTCGATGGGGTCGTTGGCGACACAAGACGAGAGCGTCTCGTGGTCCAAGACGACCCGCCTCGGCATGGCGTTCAACGGATCGACCATCAACGACACCCTCGGCGCGGCGCGCTTGGAGCCGACCGCGCCCTGTTTCTACCACGCGCTGAGGCTCCCTGAACGCGCAGATTTGCTATCATCCTCCGTGGCGATGCCCGCCCCGCGGCCCCCCTTCGCCGGGATAGGATTCCCGACATGAACATCCTAGGACTGTCCTGCTTTTACCACGACGCCGGGGTCGCGCTCCTTCGGGATGGGCTGCCTGTCGCGGCGTCTTCAGAGGAGCTGTTCTCTCGGAAGAAGCACGACTCTGACTTCCCGGTGAACACGATCCGGTATGTGCTGCGCGAAGGCGGCATCACCGCCCAGCAGCTCGACGGGGTCATCTTCTACGACAAGCCGCTGATGAAGTTCGACCGCCTGCTGCGCTACCAGGTCGAGAACTTCCCCAGGTCGTACCGGCAGTTTGTGGACTCGATGCCGCGCTACATCGCCACGCGGCTGCGCCTGCCCAAGCTGCTCGCCGAGCACTTCGACTACCACGGCCCGGTGCTCTACTCCGAACATCACCTCTCCCACGCGGCTTCAGCGTTCTACTGCTCGGGCTGGGACGAGGCGACGGTGCTCACCGTAGACGGCGTCGGCGAGTGGGCGACGGCCTCGTGGGGGGTGGGCCGGGGCACGGATCTGGAGCTTCTGGGCGAGGTGCGTTTCCCGCACTCTTTGGGGATGTTGTACTCGGCGTTCACCTACTACTGCGGGTTTAAGGTGAACTCCGCCGAGTACAAGCTCATGGGCCTCGCGCCGTATGGTGAGCCCACGATGGTCGAGCCGATCCGCAAGATGATCGACGTGGCGGAGGACGGCAGCTTCCGCCTCGACATGCGCTACTTCGACTATGACCGCGGCCAGCGCATGTTCAACGAGCAGTTTGAGGCCTTGATGGGCCAGCCTCGGCGGCCCTTGGAGGGCGGCGAGCTCACCCAGCACTACAAAGACGTCGCCCGGTCGATCCAAGAGCTCACGAACGAGGTGATGGTCAAGCTCGCGCGGTCGGCGATTGAGAAGACGGGCGTGAAGCGCCTGTGTATGGCCGGGGGCGTCGCGCTGAACTGCGTCGCCAACGGGGTCATCTTGCGTGAGGCCGGGGTTGAGGACCTCTTCGTGCAGCCCGCCGCCGGGGACGCGGGCGGGGCCTTGGGCGCGGCGTACCTCTTGTGGAACCAGCTCCTCAAGAAGCCTCGGGCGCCGCGTCTGCCGTCGGTCTACCTCGGCCCGGGCTACACCGAGGAGGAGATCCGCGACACGCTCGACCAACAAGGCGCGGTCTACCGGCGCTTGGACCGCGAGGCGCTCTTGGAGCGGGTCGCCGAGCTCATCGACACCGCCCATGTCATCGGCTTTTACCAAGGTCGCCTCGAATGGGGCCCCCGCGCCCTCGGCCACCGCAGCATCATCGGCGACGCCCGGCACCCGGAGATGCGCCGCATCATCAACATGAAGATCAAGTTTCGCGAAGGATTCCGGCCCTTCGCGCCCTCGGTCTTGGAGGAGAAGTGCGCGGAGTGGTTCGAGCTTGACCGCCCCTCGCCGTACATGCTCCTCGTCGCCCAGGTCAAGAAGGACAAGCCCGCCTTGCCCGCGATCACCCATGTGGACGGCAGCGCACGAATCCAGACCGTGAACCGCGAGCAAGATCCGCTCTACTACGACCTCATCAACACCTTCTACAAACGAACGGGCTGCCCGGTCATCATCAACACCTCGATGAACGTGCGCGGCGAGCCCATCGTGAACACCCCTGAAGACGCCTGGCGCTGCTTCATGCGCACCAACATGGACTGCCTCGTCGCTGGGCCCTACATCTTGATGAAGGAGGACCAGCCCAAGGTCGAGCTCAAGAGCGCCGCTGAAGAGTTCGGCCTGGACTAGGCCCCGCTCAGAACGTCGGCCACGCGCGCAGGGTGGTGCCCGACCAGGTGACGCTGCCCGCGCTGCCGATGGTGTCGGTCACCGTGGCCTCGCCCTCCAAGACGCCGAACAGCGCGTCGCCGTTGGCGAAGCCCTCGACGACGAAGAAGACGCCCGGCGGATCCTTCACCTCGTACCGCAGGTCGAAGGAGGACTGGGCGTTGGCCTCGGCGTAGACGATGGAGCGCACGGGGAACCGCCCGGCGTTGTGAACGTCGCCTTGAATCTCGATGATCGTGTTCTCGGTGCGCTCTGAGGTGCCGCCGTTGGCGCGCAGGTAGCTCGTGGGGCCGCCGGTCCAGTAGCCCTCGTTCGCCGTCCAGTCGGCGCCGTCGAAGGTGGCGACGAAGCTCGGCGCCTCGGGGTCGAAGACCTCGCCGGGCCCGGTGTCGATCCCGTCGTCGCTGTCGCCGGTCACCTCGGTGTCATCGTCGCCGGGTTGGGTGTCCTCCACCCCGTCGCCCTCGTCTTTGCCCCCTGCGCAGGCCAGGCCAAGCGCGCCGACGATCCCCATGAAGACACGCGCGCCGCGCGATGAGAACCCGCTCCGTGACCACGTCATGCTGCCCTCTCGTTGAGTCGCCTGCATCATAGCCACAGACATCCGCGCGCCGCGCCAAGGTTGTGCTTGGATTCTTCGATAGGTCTGCTATGCTGAACGGCTAACCACCTCCGTCGCCCGACCCCTGGAGGGTTCCTTGTTCCTCATCGCCCTCTTCGCTCCCACCGTCCTCGCCGAGGACTGGCCTCCAAACGCCATCATCAACGAGGCCGCGAGCCTTCAGGTCACGCCGGCGGGCCTCGACGCCGTCTCCGCGCTCGTGCCGACGCTCCTCCCGGAGCAGATCGCCATCGGGGACGTGAGCGAGTCTGGCGGCACCTGGTGCTTCAACTACGAGTTCAGCCTCTCCAACGCCTGGGTGAGCATCGCCGTTGAAGACGTGACGATCACCCCCGGCGCCGGGGTGCTCACGCTGGACGCCGACCTGCTCATCGGCCTGAACGATGAGTACGACCCCTTCGAGATCTACCTGGAGGTCGCCTGCATCGGCGATGACTGCCCAGCGTATGTCGAGCCCTTCCCGGTGAACGTCTCGACGACCATCGGCCTTGAGGTGATCACCGGCGACACCGGCACCCCCGTGCTCGACGCGACCATGGGCGAGATCGCCGTCACCTACAGCGACATCTCCAAGGCCATCCAGGGCCAGTGTACGCTCACGGACATCATCGAGTTCTTCCGTGACTACCTGGGCTTAGACTTCTACGACTTCATCTTGGGCCTGGTCGAAGGCACGATCAAGGACACCATCGCCGACATGGGCCCCGAGCTTGAGGCCGCCATCGAGGACGCCTTCTCAAGCGCGACGATTAACGAGCAGCTCGACCTGAACGGTGTGGCGCTCAACGTCGCCTTGCAGCCCCAGGACGTGATCATCGAGCCTGAGGGCGTCGAGGTGCTGCTCTCGGGCTCGATGAGCGCCGAGCCCGCGGCCTGCGTCGCCGCGTGGGATCCGGGCGGCTCGCCCCGGTCGGACACGCCGCGCCCGCCGATGAGCGCGCTCGTGCCCGGCACCCACATGGGCCTCTTGCTCTCGGACGACTTCGCGAACCAGGCGATGTACTCGCTCTGGCGCGGCGGTCTGTTGTGCTACGAGCTCTCGGGCGACGAGCCCCTGCCGATCAACACGAGCCTCTTGGGCCTGCTCGCCGGGGACGCCTTCGACGAGCTCTTCCCCGAGACCGGCGACATGATCATCGCGACGCGGCCCAAGGCCCCGCCGACGGTGGTGTACGACGGCGCCCACGACCTCGGCCTCTCGGTGAACGACCTCGGCCTGCACTTCTACGCCGAGGTAGACGACCGCATGGCCCTCGCCCTGGCGATGGACCTGGACGTGGTCGCCGGCGCGGACATGCTGTTTGACGGCATCACCGGCGAGCTCGCCGTCGAGGTCGCGCTCAGCAGCGACGACGTGATCGCCTCGGTCTCCCACAACGAGCTCGTCGTCGGCACCGATGACGCCATCGAGCAGAACTTCGCCGGGGTGTTTGACTCGTTGTTGGGCACCTTGCTCGGCAGCCTGCTCTCCGATCTCGCCTTCGCGCTGCCGTCGTTCTCGGGGGTCGGCCTCTCGGCGATCAACGTGGACCCGGCCGGCGACGCGCGGGACTGGCTCGGGCTGTACGCCACCCTGGGCACCGTGTCTTACGGCGGCGGTGAGGCCAGCGGCGACTGCGGCTCGGGCTGTGGCGGCGGCTGCGCCACGGGCGGCCCGGCGGGCGCCTTGCCTCCGATGGTGCTCATCGCCTTGGCCGCGCTGCGCCGCCGTCGCTGAGCGTCAGCGCGGAAATCGCGCCGTGGGCAGCACCGCCTCCAGCTCTACGAGGGCCTCGTAGAGCTGGCCCGGCGGGATGACCGCCTCCAGATGCCACACCTCCCCCTCCCCCACCCGACGCCACGAGAGCA
>JBEAVX010000279.1:0-5591 GCA_041160755.1 Pseudomonadota bacterium | reverse complement strand
CCATCCAGCACGAGGTCTTCGGTCTCGACGAGGAGGCGACCGCCGTTGGGCATCGCGTCGAGCGCGTTCACCACGAGGTTCATCAGCACCTGCTCCACCTGGGAGGCGTCCGCCTGGGCCCAGCGCGCCGCGCCCAGCTCCAGGGTGAGCGTCACGTCGGCCGGCACGGTGCCTTGGAGCAAGGCGAGGTTCTCCTCGATGAGCTCGTTGAGCCCCAGCGGCGCGCGCTGGCTGACCTGCCGTCGCCCGAAGGCGAGGAGCTGGGCGACGATCTGGGCGCTGCGCTCCATCGCCGAGTTCACCCGCTTGAGCTGGCGCAAGATGTTCGGCTGACCGGACACCTGCATTCGCACGAGCTCCAAGGCGCCGAGCACCACGCCGATGAGGTTGTTGAAGTCGTGCGCGAGGCCCCCGGCCATCACCCCGAGGGACTCCAGCCGCTGGGCCTGCTCAAGCTGGGCCTGCTGGCGTCGCGCGGCGTCTTCAGCCTCTCGGGCGGCGGTCAAGTCCCGCGCGGTCACGAAGCTGCGCACGGGGCGACCCATCTCGACGAAGCCGCTCACCGAGAGCTGCACATACCGGCCATCTTTGCGGCGCACGCGGCACTCCACGTCGCTAAAGCGCGGCCCCTGGCTGAGCTGGGTGAGCACCTGCTGCACGAGCGGCTCCAGGTCCTTCGGGCCGACCAGCTCGGCGATGGAGAGCCCCTGCAGCTCCTCTGTGTTGAATCCGACCAGCTCCTCAAAGGCCTTGTTCCAGCGGTAGATCTGCGTAGACTCATCGACGACGAGCATCGGCGCCTGGCTCTGGGTGAAGAACATGTCCCGCACCTCGGCGGCGAGGCGCTTCTTGGTGATGTCGGTGAGGAATCCGTCGATGACCAGCTCGTTGGTCTCGGGATCTCGGCTGACGGTGAAGCTGTCGCGCACCCAGATCAGGCGGTCGTCGTTCGCGTGGCGCACGCGGACCTCCAGGGCGCCGTGCTCCCCGGGCTGGTGCCGCGCGTGGGCCTCGGCCATCTGCGCCACGTCCCGGGGGTCGATGATGTCCAAGAGGGGCGCGCCCAACAGGCTTGACGGGTCACGGCCCAAGAGGTGCCGCGCGCCGTCGCTGGCCAACAAGAGCGGTCCGCCGCCTCCGCCCCGGGCGCGGTACACGAGGCCCGGCAGGTTGCCGAGCAAGGTGCGGAGCTCACGCTCGCGGTCGCGGGCGGCGCGGGCGTAGGCGCGGCGGGCCAAGGCGCGGGCGACCAGCTCGGCGATCTGGATGATGAGCTGGGTGATGCCCGCGGGTCGGCGCCCGAAGCCCTCCTCATCCCAATACAGACAGACCGTGCCCATGACCCGATCCGCGTCAAACATCGCGGCGGTGACGCCGCCGACGCGCTCGTCCACATCGA
Source organism: Pseudomonadota bacterium (assembly GCA_041160755.1). Classification (GTDB taxonomy): domain Bacteria; phylum Myxococcota_A; class UBA796; order UBA796; family CAJQPC01; genus JADKFE01. Next base: position 4,192 of record JBEAVX010000279.1, on the reverse strand, counting down.
TGCCCGGTGGCCAGGCGTGGGGGCGGATCTCCAGAGAGTTGACGCCGGGGGGGAAGGGGAAGACGTTGATGCAGAACGGCCCGCGCAGCGGCGCGTTGATGTGGACCCCGTCACGCCAGACCAGATCCTCTAAGAGCTCATCCCCGGCGTCGTTCAGCCGCGCGGTGTGGGCGACGCGCGCCCCGGCGTGCCGCCCGAGGGCCTCCAGAACGCCCAAGATCGCGCCCTCTAAGGAGTGATCGACGGATCGGACGAGGCTCGCCGTGGCGTCGGAGAGGAGGCGCTCGGCCTCGCGACGCTGCCGCAGCTCGATGGCCTGGGTGATCGGCGTGAGATCCGTCGCCGCGCCCACGACGTACTCGGCGCCGTCGAGGCTCACCCGCCGGGCCTGAAGGCGCACGGCGTCGCGCGCGCCGCCGGGGCCCAGGGTGTCGTCGAGCTGCAATTGACCGCCCGAGGTGGAGCGCAGGACGCTCAGGAGACCGTCCCAGCCGTCGGGATCAAGCCTCGGGAAGAGATCGCGCACGGTCGCCCGGGCGCCAGGCGAGGGCGCCCCGCCGAGCGCGCCGCGCGTCGCGGCGTTGGTGACGAGCAGCTCCCCGGCCTCGTTGGCGACCCACAAGGGCTCCGGCGCGGCGTCGATCAGCAGCGAGGCCAAGGCGTACCCGTGGGAGGTGTCTTGTTCGTGCGTGATGTCGAGGTCTGCGCAGAGCATCGTCTGCGCGCCGCCCGGGCCGCTCTCCAACATTCGGCCCCGCACCAGACGCCAACGCCAGCCCCGCACCGGACACAGTGAGCGCATCTGCAGGTTGAAGTCGCGTGGGCGCTCAAAGAGCTCCGTGAGGCGTTTGCAGACGCCCCGGGACTCCTCGGGGTGAATTCGTTGGCACACCGCCTTGAGGAGCGTCGGCACCTCGGACCAGGGGAGGGTCATCGGCGCTCTGCCGAGGATGCTCACGCGCTCATTCAGCACGACCTGGATGAGCACAAGATCGTGCATCTCCTCATCGAGGAGCTTGGGCAGCTCGCCGAGGCCCTGGGGCCTGTGTGGCGCGGGCGGCGGGGGCGCCACGGCGTCGCCTCGGACGAGCAGGGCCAGCGCCGCGCCCTCGGAGAGCGGCACAAACCGAACCCCGAGCTGCGGGTCGACGCGGAGCCCGCTGGGCCAGTGGCCGGCCACCGTGGCGCACATGGCGATGAGCTGGCGCTCGCAGAGGCTCTCCGGCGCGTCGCCGAGCACACGCTGCACCGCCGCGCTCACCAAGGCCGGGCGGCCGTCGGCGTGGAGCAGCATCCAGGCCTCTGCGGGGGCGGCCGCGAGGGCCGCCATGGCCTCCGCGAGGAGCGGAGGGGCCGGTGGCGACGCCGAGCGGCTCGACGGGTTCATGGTCATGGTCACGGTCTCGGCGGGGGTGCGGAGGGGGGTGCACGAACCAACGTTGTATCGCCATCCTCACCAGAACAGCCTAGGTCGGCCGGCCGCCGGGAGGATGAACAGGGGATGACACCGCAGGAGGCCCCGCGAGGGACGCCCTAGGGAGGATCTCCGTTGAGCCTACGAATCGTGATCTCGATCAGGCGAAATGATCCCGCGTCGAGGCTTGATCTCGACAGGTCACCTCGCCGACTCGGTCATTTTGGCGGCGCGCGCCTCAGCCCAGCCGCGCCGCCCCGAAGGCGTGCAGACGCCCGCCCCGGCCACGCAGGTCAAAGCGCCGCTCGCCCCCTTGTTCGGCGCTCGCGGTGACGATGGCCTCCCCGGGCAGAAAGATGGGGCGTCGGAAGCTCACCTCCAGCTCGACGGGGCGCTGGGCGATGGGCAGATCGAGCTCGGAGACCGCCCGGGCGAGGCTCCACATGCCGTGGATGATCGGCCGAGGGAACCCGAAGGGCCGCGACGTCAGGGGGTGCAGGTGGATGGGGTTGTAGTCTCCGCAGACCGCGGCGTAGCGGCGGCCAAGATCCGGGGGCAGGCGCCAGCCGACGCTGCGTTCGGGGCGCGTGATGCGATCTGGCTCAATCGTGCGGCCCTCTCCGACCCCACGCACCGCGCGACACAAGGCCGTCGTCACGCTCTCCCACACCCGCTCACCCCGCACAAACACCTCGCTCAGCAGATCGATCTCCAGGCCTTGTTTGACGAGCCGCTGGTCGCTGAGCACACAGCGCGCTGAGAGCGGCTCATCGAGGCCGATGGGGCGGCGCTGGCGGATGAGGTTTCGCACATGCACGAGCCCCGCCGCGGGCAGCGGGAGCGCCGGGTGGGTGGCCAAGGCGAGGTGCAGCGGGGTGACCAGGATGTGGGGCCAGGTGAGCGGCAGGACCGGCGCGGCGGGCTGGCCGCAGACCTCACGAAACGCCGCCACGTCCCCCGGGGTGAGGCGCTCACAGCGCACCTCGATCTCGGGCAGAGACTCCCCCGGGCGGAGCTTGCGGCGTTTGGGCAGCATCGCCCGCCAAAGCGGCACCGTCGGCGATGTGTCAAAGCTCAGGGTGATCATCGGGAGCCCCCGGCGCTCGAAGGAGGCGGGCTGAAGGGGTCGGCGCCGCGCCAGGACTCTGGCCAGCGGGAGCCCCGGTTGCCGGGGATCTCGACGCCGTCGGGGTCGGTGACGAAGTTGTCTTGGTCCCCGAAGGCGCGCTCGCCGCTCACCCGACCGTCTCTGTGCCGCATGGGCTGGAGCCGCCCATCGACCCGCAAGGAGACGACCTCGTGGGGCGCCGGGCGCAGGTCCACGAGGGCGCCTTGTTGTCTTGGGTTCTGGAGCTGCTCCTCGTTGCCGATGGGGTCGGCGACGGTCTTCGCTTTGAGCGTCCAGACCAAGAGCGAGGTGGGATCCCGCCCGGGGAACGCGGCGCTGAGCAGGTCGGGCACCCCAAAGAACTGTTTGCCCACGTCGTTCTGGTTGACCGGCCCGGCCATGAGGCACACGCCGCCGAGCAGATCGCAGCCCTCGGGGATGTCGATGACGCCGCCGAGCTCAGCCACGAGCGCGGAGCGGGAGGCCGCCGCGCCGAACGCCCGAAGCGCCTGGCCCCAGGGCACCCCGGCCTGGGCGATCTCCGCCCGAGAGAGCCCGCCGACGTACACCCGCTGCCCGGCCAGCCCGAAGGCCTTGCGCCCGCGCTCGGCGTTCTTGGACAAGGCGCGGCCCAAGGGCAAGTCGGCCCACAGCGGCATCGCGGCGATGGTGCGGTCGGTGATCTCGTCGCTTGAACGACGAATCTCACGCAGCCGCTCTTTGCCGCCTGGGGTGAGCACGTCCACCCGCTCCATGAGCATCAGCGCCTTGGCCTGCTCCCGCGGGAGGCCCGTCCAGCGAGAGAAGGCGTTGTACGCCGCGCGACCGGCCTGCTCGACCAAGGCGTCGGGCACGTCGAGGTCTTGACGGGCCTGGTACGGCGGCGGGGCCTTGTCTTCGACGTTGACCCCGGGCTGGGTGCGCTCGCTGCGGAAGGCGAGCAGGTTCGCGCCGAGCTTTCGGCACAGCGTGGCGTCGAGCAGCGGCGGCCCCTCGACGGCGCCGACCTGGGCGACCAGCCCGAGTCGCCAGCCCTCGGCGCGCTGGGCGTCGGTGAGCCCCGCGAGGGCCTCCAGCCGCGCGAGGCCCTCGCCTTGGGCGGGGCGGCGCTCGTCCACAAACGGCGCGGAGTGCACGAGCGCCCGGCGGGTGCCCCCCGAGGCCAGGACCGCCGCGCGCTCCAAGGCGTCGGCGAGGATGCCCAGGTGAAGCTGGGGCAAGAACCCGATGGTGGGGATGTCGTCGGCGTGGTGCTGCCGTTTGTTCCACGCCCGCTGGGGCACGGTGAGCAGGCTGTGCAGAGGTTTGTGCCCGACGAAGGTGAGCAGCAAGGTGAACGGCGTGCGGTAGGGCCGTGAGAGCACGAGCCAGGTGTGTGTGGCGTGGGTGAGCGGCGGCGCCTCTAAGCCCTGGAGCCCGGCGAGGGCCGAGGCGGCGCGGTCGGAGTCTCCGGGGCCCAACAACACCGCACGAAACCCACGAAAGTTGGTGGACTGGCGCGACGAGAGCACGCCCAGGGCGGCCTCCTCAAACAGCGCTCCTTCGGTGGGGGCGGCCTCGGCGGGCACAAACGCGCTGGGCGGGGTGAGGGAGAGGAGCGCCATGGCGGCCTCGCCCTCGGCGGGGCTCAGCGAGAGGCGGCGGCGATATCCGACGGGTGAGCCCGAGAG